>JBKHVY010000130.1:0-5114 GCA_046569805.1 Bacteriovoracia bacterium
CCACTGGCGCGGAGGCGGTGCCGTCTTGAACTGGTAGGTGTGGCCCTCGATCTTTCGACGAAAATCCGAGAACACAAAGGGCATGCTGTTCGCCGGGAACGGAAGCTCGCTCTCTTTGAGGAGCGCCCCCTGGTCGACGCCGATTGTTTTTAAAGGCAGCTTCGCCAGTTGCGCTTCTTCCTGGCGCTCGTTGAAGGCGTATTCGCGGGTGTAGAAGACGGCCTCGATCTCGGGGTTCTGCTTGATGAGTTCTGTGATCGAAAGCTCCGTCACCTGGAGCTTGTGGCCCTTTTCGCGAAGTCTCTGGTCGAGGTCCGCGAGCGACTCCTCAAGAAACTGCGCCCGATAGGGCCCCGTGGGTTTGCGGGTATAGACGAAGGCGAGTTCGGTGCTCTTATGGGCGGCGAGAAAGAGCGCCTCGTTGTCGTGGAAGCGCAGGTCGCTTCTCAGCCAGTAGATTGCTTTCATGGTCTAATTTTAGAAGGAAAAGTGGGGAGTCGGATATCACTCAAGGCCTAGACACGGATTTACATCAAAGGCACTCATGATAAAATTCGCACATGCGTATATTGCTAAGCCTCTTGTTAGTGGTCGCAGGCGTGGTGCACGTCGTGCGCCCCGAGCTCTTCGACCCGGCGATCCCGTTTGGGCCGAAGCTCCTCATCAACTATCTCGCAGGTCTGATTGAGATCGTACTGGGGGTGGGGCTGTGGCCATCGCGCTTTAAGGATCACGCCGCGCGCTTGACGGCCCTTTGGTTTCTCGTCCTCACACCCATCCACGTTTACATTTCAATTAACGAGATCCCGATTTTCGGCGTCTCTCATCCTGCCATCCTCTGGGGACGTACGGTGCTGCAGGCCGGGCTTTTCTTTTGGGCCCTGAGCCTTCAGGAGAAGGGGTGGATCATCGCCCAGCGCTGGAGTGACGTGGTCTTTCTCCACTACGCCGTTGATCCAAAGAAGCTCCAGGCGAAGGTCCCGTTTCCCTTGGATCTCTATGAGGGCAAGGCCATCGTGAGCATCGTGCCCTTTGTCATGGGTCGCATCCGCTTTCCCTTCATTCCCCCGATCCCAGGGCTCTCAAGTCTTCTCGAGTTGAACCTGCGCACCTACGTGGTAAAAGATGGACGAGCGGCCGTGTATTTCTTCACGCTGGATTCAAACCATCTGCCCGGCGTCTTGATCGCGCGCTGGTTTTTCTCACTTCCGTACCGCTGGATCAAGTTGCGCTTCTCGAAGGCCAAGTACTATGAGTTTAGTTCACCGGAGTTGAAGCTTCGGGCCCGGATCGGCGATCCAAAGACAGCGAGTGCGTTCGAGCGCTGGGCGAGCGAGCGCTACGCCCTTTTCACCAAGCGTGGAGAGACAGAGTTTGTGGGTGTCGTCGAGCACGTACCCTGGACGCTGCAGGAGCTTGAAGTGGTGGAGCTCGTGGACGAGTTCTCACTGATGCTCGGTGAGGAGCTCCGAATGAAGGAGTTCATTGGCTGTGCCTACGCCCGCGAGCTCGACGTGAGGTTCAGGCCCTTCCGGAGGCTTTGAGTGAACGTCGTTTGGTTCAAGCGCGATCTGCGTGTGCGTGACCACAGGCCCTTGTTCGAGGCCTCAAAGCTTGGCGATGTCGTCGCTCTCTACGTGCTAGAGGAGCGCTGGCCCAGGGCCAAGGAATTCAGCGAACGGCACCTAGCGTTCGTGGGAGAGAGCTTAAGGGTTTTAAGAAGTGAACTTGCAAACTTGAATATTCCCTTGGTGATCCTCAAGGGAGATTTTCCCGAGGTCCTCGAGCGCCTGCCGGGGATCACGGCCCTCTGGGCGCACGAGGAGACCGGCAAGTGGTGGACCTTCGAGCGCGACCTCGCGGTAAGGGCCTGGTGTAAAGAGCGACGAGTTCCGTTTCATGAGTTCCCGCAGTTCGGCGTGAAGCGCGGCCGGATCGACCGGGACCACTGGCAAGTCTTCCGCCTTGAAACGCTGGATCGTAAAGTCTACCCATTGCCGCGTGCGAATTCCAGGGCACTGACGCTGCCAGCGAGTGACGAGGTCACGTTCCCGAAGCTTCCAAGTTCCATGGCTCCTGCAGGATCCCTCATCGCGCACAAAGTGCTGCAAGATTTTCTCTACCAGCGCGGCGAGCGCTACTACTTCTCGCTCTCGTCTCCGCTCACGGCCCAGGAGGGCTGCTCGAGGCTCTCTCCGTATCTGGCGTGGGGTAACCTCAGCATGACCGAAGTCCTCACAGCACTCGAAGATCGCCGGCGTTCCTTACACGTCCACAACTCCTCGGAGCGCTTCCGCTGGCAGCGCTCGCTCGAGTCCTTCGAGTCGCGCCTGTGGTGGCACTGTCACTTCATCCAGAAGCTCGAGAGTGAGCCGGAGCTTGAATGGCGAAACGCCAATCGGGCCTTCGATGGCATGCGGGAAGGAGAGTTTCGTGACGACTACTTCGAAGCGTGGTGCGAGGGCCGCACCGGCGTGCCGTTGATCGATGCCTGCATGCGCGCCCTCACAGAAACCGGCTGGATCAACTTCCGCATGCGCGCCATGCTCTTAAGTTTCGCCTCCTTTCAGCTGTGGCTTCACTGGGAGAAGACCTCGCTGCATCTGGCGCGGCTGTTCCTCGACTTCGAGCCCGGTATCCACTACCCGCAGGTGCAGATGCAGGCGGGAGTCACGGGCATCAACACCATCCGCATCTACTCCCCGGAGAAGCAGCTTCAAGATCAGGACCCCGAAGGGGAGTTCGTGCGCCGCTGGATCCCCGAGCTCTCGCACCGCAAATCCACGGGGCTCTCTCCCCACGACGAGCTGCCGCTCTTGCAGCTCCTCGAGGCGCCGACCACGTATCCGAAACCCATCGTCGACCCGCGCGAGAGCTACCTCAAAGCGCGGGATCGGATCTTTAGCTGGAAGCGTACGCCCGAGGCGCGCCTGCTCGCCCAGCACGTCCTGGAGAAACACGGCAGCCGCGCGGGCCGCCACTTCCCGAAGCAGAGGAGAGACGCATGATCGCCATTTTCCTCTTCCTCACGCTCGCGCAGGCCGACGTAAAGAATGTCGCGGGCACGAAGCTCGAGGTGTGTTCCACCAAACCCATGACAGGATTCTATCGCGACGGGTACTGCAAAACCGGCGATGAGGATCGAGGCACGCACGTGGCCTGTGCGACGGTCACGAAAGAGTTTCTCGAGTTCACGCGCTCGCGCGGGAACGATCTCATTACGCCGAAGCCACAGTGGAGATTTCCGGGACTAAAACCCGGGGACAAGTGGTGTCTGTGTGCTTTGCGCTGGCGAGAGGCCCAAGAGGCGGGCGTCGCTCCGAAGCTTGAGCTCAAAGCGACGCACCAGAAGATGCGGGAGTTCGTCCCGGCGAAGCATCTTAAACAAGGCTTGTAAGAGTCAGCCTTCTTCGCTTAAGCTTTCCCAATGGAAGACATCAACTACGGCCCTCTACGCTTCTATATAGGCACCTGGCAAAGCCAGGGGCTTCTCGGCGAGAACCAAGCTCCCGACATTAACCGCAAGACTGAGAACACCAAGTTCCGTCAGACTATGATCTTCGAGCCCATCGGTGACGTGAACAATCACGAGCAGAAGCTGTATGTGTTGCGCTATCACACCAAGGCCTGGGAAGAAGGGAAGGATGGCCCAGATGATGCCCACTTCCACGAAGAGGTCGGCTACTTCATCTGGGACAAGGTGCAGCGGCAGGTGCTGAAGAGCTTCATCGTCCCGCGGGGTGTGGCCGTGAACGCCGGCGGGGACGCAGACCAGGATGCAACGGAGTTTTCCGTTAGTGCCGTTCTCGGCTCACAAGTCTATGGCATCTGCTCGAACAAGTTCCTCGACGAAGAGTTCCAGACCGTCCGCTATGACGCGAAGTTCGAACTCCTCGATGAAGACACATTCTCTTACTCAGAGAATACACAGCTGAAGATTAAGGGCCAGGAGCGTATTTTCGATCACACCGAGAAGAATACGCTCACACGGGTAAAAGCTTAGCTCTTCGCTGTCGTACAGAAGTAGTTGTTCTTGTCGATGATGTTCTCTTTGCGCATGAGTTCGACGATAGTTTTCGTCGTCATAACTTCCAGGCGCTTTGATTCTTCGAGGAGCCACGAGTGGATCTCCGCGTCCTTGGGGTAGCGGATGATGCAGCCGGTTTCGTATTCCTGAAAATCACGAATGGATTGGAGAACCTTGAGTAGGTGCTGAGGACAAGCGCACTCGAGCACTTCAGTGTTCTTAAGAATAGTGGCGACACTTTCTTCCGTGAGACATCCGTCTGAGTCCATGATTGCTAGGCGATTCATCGATCCTCCTTTTGTTTGTCTTAAGGATTGTAACCTAAGAAATCGATGTCTCAACGGTTTGCCGAAGCAGTGACTCAGAATTAGGTTTTTCTTAAAGCCTAAGCGTTCTTGTCGTTCTTTGTGGACCACAGCGCCCAAGCAATAAGAACCGGTTGGAAAAACAAGCGAATGAAACGCGCGCGATCCGTATCGAGGCCGAAGGCATCGATGCCGTGGACGTATTGGTTGATGTTGCCCGGAAAGATGACGACGAAGAACAGCGCCACCACGATCCCGACGGTACGCCGGTGCTTTTTTAGAAACATGAGCCCAAGGCCCAGGAGAATCTCCACGACGCCGGAGGCGATGACCACGAAATCCGAGTCGAGAGGCATCCAGCGCGGCACCTGCGCCAGGAACTCCGTGCGCGACCACGTAAGGTGGGCGGCACCGGCGAAGAAGAGGAAGAGGCCTAGGAGCCAGCGGAGGAGAGTCATAGGATTCTAATCTCTATTCTTTTACCGAGGGCGGCAAGGACTTTGATGTAGGTTTCGAGCGAGACCCCGTAGTTTATGCCTTTCTTTATTAACGCAACCTTTGAGCGCGCGACGTTCGCGCGACGCGATACTTCCACTGTCGAAAGTTCTGTCTCCTCGAGAAGGTTCTTCGCGGTTGAACTGATCTCATGCAGTAGCTCGACGATCTGAATGGCTCCTTGGTTAAGATCAAGGATTTTAAAGAGATCGTTCTTTGATCGAGCGATGAGAAGATGGTCACTCACGGATGTCGCCGCGGAGGATGGACTGGAGCCGCGATTTCGC
>JBKHVY010000130.1:5124-7219 GCA_046569805.1 Bacteriovoracia bacterium
AGTCTTTTTTTGGAAAGCATGGAAGATGATGACTCCGTGTGGTTGTTTTAAAAGGTAAAATGCTCGGTACTGTCCTGCGGGGTCTTTAACGCGCAGCTCGCGACATGACGTGGCTATTACGGTCATTGCTTTTGCATCCGACGCACTAAGCACTTCACCGAAGCTGAGCTTAAGTACAAGCGATGTAAGTTTGAGCTGCACACTCTCTGGCCAACTCTTTATGATTCTTTTTACTTGATAGGTGAGAACAATTTTATAGAGCAAGCGAGAACTCCTTATTTTGTCCCCAAAAAGGGACAGTGTCAATTTTGTTAAAACACTGCACACAAGCGGCCAATAAGAAGATGACTTAAATCCTCAGAACTATGGACTAATTGTTCCCTGTGCCAGAAGAAATTCCGCCCACATATCCCTTAAGTTCCGATCAAAACACTCCGATACGCTCGTATGCTTATCCGTGTGCTCATCCTAGGTCTTGGCCTCTCGCTCCCGGCGTTTGCGGGCATGCCCTTTCGCGCGGGCCAGAGCTACGAGCTCGACGGGGAAGCCTACGTAAAAGATGGTCTAAAACTCTTTAAGGTGAACCCCGATGCGGGAAGTGAGTTCCACGTCAAACTCACCGCCGGCGCTGATGCGCTCAAGCACGAAGAGAGTTACCGCGCCTGCCTTACGATCAAGGCCGACTGCCACTTGAAGTGCGAGGCGATTCTTAAGAAATCCAAACCGATCAAAGTCGACGAGCGTAAACCCTTTATCCTGAGTCCCGATGAACATCCGCGTACTGACTGCCGCTAGCCTGGCCCTGCTCTTCGCGAGTGCCACTCACGCAGCGAACTGCGTGATCGTCGTCGTGGGCGGAGCGCAGACCTCACCGGCCCCAAAGTCGAAGGAGCCGCGGGACATCGCCACCGACGTCATCATGCACACCTTCCGCCAGGCGAAGAGGACCGACTGCGAAGTCGTCTCGGGCACGAACCAGACGCCGGGCGAGTTCGAGTCCATGCTGGCGCGGGCCGCGAAGCTTAGGAAAGACGACAAGACCCAGTTCCACTTTACCTTCACGGACCACGGTACGCAGAACTTCATCTACCTGAAGGAAAGCGTGTTCTATCCGTACGCGAAGTTCGAAGAGGTGCTTAGGGCGAACTTCCCCAAAGGCACGAACCTCTCGTACTCCTCGAGTAACTGCTACGGAGATCTCTCGAACTTCGTCCTGAATCGCGACGTCGACGAGCACTTCAACATCTGCGGCGGAGAGTCCACGTTTCCCGGTCGCCTGAGTCTGAACCTGCGCGCCTACAAAGAGAGCTTCGGCAAAGTCACGGGTGCCTATACCGCCGGGATGATCCACGCGCTCGAGAAGGGAGAGTCGCTCTCGCAGGGCCACCAGAGTGCCATGCGCGGTGACGCCGGAAACTTGAGTCGTGTGCCGGGCCTTCTGACATCGCAGGCGCTGGTGTACAAGGAGCTCCTGAAGAGCGGATATCTCACGCGCGACGACCTCCCGTCGACGGCACCGGACCTCCTGAACTTCTGGGCGAAGACCGCGAAGGGCAGTCGCTTCCCGTTGATCGCGGGCCTTCAGAACATCTTCGAGCGCCAGATGCAGGCGAGTGACTGCGGCGAGGTGTGCTACTACTCGCAGATGCTGAACCTCGCGCCGCTCGAGGCAGCCCAGCAGATCCCCATCGACATTGAGCTCGCCCAGTACCGCCGCGTCCTCCCGCCCGCGCGCTTCCTCGAGCTCAAGGCCTCCGTCGACTGGCTCCTGCGCCACCGCAAGCGCTACGCCGACAAACTCAGCGGTAACCTCGAACGCGCCACCAAGGCGCAAGCTAACGCCGCCACCTTCGACGCCATGGAAAACCCGGACTTCTACTTTCATCTTAACCGTGTGATGAGTGCTCCTGCGCTTAAGCTCTTCATGGAGAAGGCGAAGCCCGAAGTGCGGGCGCGGTATAACCGGTTTGTGAGATGTGAGGCGGGGGCGAGGTTTTAGAAAAATTCCTTTGGACTCCAAACGTCCACGACTTTCTGAAAGCTAAGTCTCGTTAACGTTTCCACGAAAGATAAGTGAAGCTCGTTCTGCCAGTTC
>JBKHVY010000131.1:0-7185 GCA_046569805.1 Bacteriovoracia bacterium
GGTATTCCTTGCCGTGGCCGGCCAGGAACACCTGCCGCATGAGGTCAGCATAGACGTTCCGGCCGGGACGGAGGGCTGGCGGGTCGTCACCAGCCTGCCCCGGCAGGGCGCCGCTCCCCTTGGCTTTGGCAGCTACCATGCAGAGACCTATGACGCCCTGATCGACCATCCGGTGGAGATCGGCTGCCACGAGACCGACGGCTTCATGATCGACGGCATCCCGCACGCGCTGGCGTTCTACGGCGAGACCTACCCGCACGGCCAGAACCTCAAGGAAGACATGAAGACGGCGGTGATGGAGGTCGCGCGCACCATGGGCGAGATCCCGTTCACGCACTACCAGTTCATCACGCACTTCGCGCCGAAGCTTTACGGCGGGCTTGAGCACTTGAACTCAACGGCCCTCCAGTTCGACGGTCGGCGCTTGGCCGTGCGCAAGGACTACCTCGCGTTCCTGAGCCTCACGGCGCATGAGTACTTCCACGCCTGGAACGTCAAGCGCATCCGGCCTCGGGCCCTGGGTCCTTTTGATTACCGCAACGAAGGCTACACGACGCTCCTGTGGCTCGCCGAGGGACTCACGAGTCTCATGGATGATCTCTTCATCTACCGCGCGGGTCTTTCGACCCTCGAAGAGTATGCGGAAGTCATTAAGGGGAACCTCGAAGGCTACTACGGCACACCGGGAAAGAAGTTCCACTCGCTCGAGGCGAGCTCGTTTAACGCCTGGATCAAGCTCTACCGTCCGGATGAGAACTCGAAGAACTCGAGCATCTCATATTATCTGAAGGGTGGGCTCGTGTTCATGGCGCTGCACGCGCACCTCTTACAGAAGGGGAAGAAGATCGACGATCTCCTAAAGCTTCTGTGGGCGGACTACAAGAGACGCCCGGAGACAGGAGTGGAGAAGGAGGACGTTTATTCGATGGTCCGTGAACTCGGCGGCGTGGAGGTCTTCAATGAGTTCTTCCGCATGGTCGAAACGACCGAGGACATTAACTTCGAAGTGATCCTCAAGAGCTTTGGGATGGAGCTCGTGTGGAACGACGGTGCACCGGTGTGGCTCGGTGCGGAGTTCGACTTCGTCGGCGACCGCGCTGTCGTGCGCACGGTGCTGCTCGACTCACCGGCGGCGAAGGCGGGGCTCAACGCCGGCGATGAGATTATTTCGATCAATGATCTGCGCGTCTTTAAAGATGACGTCGAGAAGTGGGGCCAGGTGATGAGGGCCGAGACGACTTATCACTTCATGGTGGCGCGCCTCGGGCGGCTGACGAAGCTCGAGGTGCGCTTTGAGAAGGGCCCGCGCACCATAAAAGAGGTCAAGGTCATCGACAAAGTGTTGGCCGAGAAATCCTTTAAACGCTAACCCCGTGCTTGGCGGCGATGCGGTCGAAGTACTGCATCGTCGTCTTGGCGTAGGTGCGCTTCTGGACGTAGTCTCCGGGATAGAAGGCGCGCTTGAAGCCGTAGGCGACGATGTCCTTGAGCTGCTTCAGGGGAATCTCGAAGTTATCCACCGCGAGCTGGTACTCGCGCGAGACCGTTGTGTTCGAGACCAAGCGGTTGTCCGTGCACAGGGAGAGTGACATGCGATTCTGAAGCATCTGCCGGAACGGGTGATGCTTGATCTCTTTGAGCGAAGGATTGGTCTGAAGGTTCGAGGTCAAACAGACTTCGATCATGATGCGCTTGTCGGCAATGTAGCTCGCAAGATCCGTCACGTATTTATTCGGATCACCGATGTTCGGGTCCGCGACTTTTGCGGCATCGAAGAGGTAGTAGCCGTGGCCGATGCGATCGGCGTAGCAGTCGGTGATCGCCTGGAAGATACTCTCAGCACCATAGGCTTCACCGGCGTGCACCGTCTTGTGCATGAAGTGCTTGTGCGCGTAGGCGTAAACTTCGCGGAACTTCCCCGGCGGATAGCCGTCCTCCTGGCCCGCGAGGTCGATGCCGACGATCGGAAGTCCCTTCTCGTCGCGCAGCTTGATCGCAGCTTTCACCATCTGCAGCGCACCCTGGGTGATCACTTCCATCTCTTTGGAGTACTCGAGGGCCTTGAAGAAGCGCGTGTAGAAAGGAGAGTAGCCCTTGGGCCCGAACTTCCGCATGGCGCAGCTGATGAGGCCGTAGTTGAACTCCGGCTTCTCGCCGTTCACCACGTCGGCTTTTGAATTGTATTCTTTCTTGGCGCGCTCGAAGCCCCGGGTGGAGGCCTCAAGCACGGCGTCCATGGTGAGGCCTTGCTCGATGTCCATCATCAACTGCGGCGCGAAGCGCGGCTCGATGTAGTTCACACCTTCGAGCTGATTGTCGATGGCCAGTTCATAGGAGACCCGCTCGATGTGTTCCGGGTCGCGCAGGGCCGCGCAGGTGTACTGGAAACCATGGAGGTATTCCCCGAGGTTGGCGTAGGAGTCTTTGAAGACGAGTTCGCGCAGTCCCTCTTCGGTGTAGGAGGGCATTTTGATGTTGGCCTTTTTGGCCAGTTCGATCAATGTCGGGATGCGCAGCGAGCCGTCGAGGTGGAGATGAAGGTCGGATTTGGGCATTTCCCGGATGAAGTCTTCTGTGTATTTCATCTCGGTAAAATACCCAAATCCTAGAGATCTGGGAAGCTTAGTTCTGGACGACTTTGAAATCGAGGACGACTTCGTTATCGATCACTTTGTCGCCGAGCGCCTTCACGTCGAAGAAATCCTTCGAGTTGTACTGCATGCCGTACTTCGTACGGTCAAACTTGAGGACACCTGAGTACGTGTTGCCGGTCTTCTTCACGTCGAAAGTCACTGGAGCGGTCTTGCCTTTGATGGTGAGGTCAGCTGTGACAGTTTGGCCCTTAACGGACTTCACCACGAGCTTCGCTGTTGGGTACTTGTCGACTTCGAGGAAGTCCGGGCTCTTCAAGTGGCCGATGAGCTTGTCGGCCCACTCGCCCGTGAGGTCGTCAACTGTCATTTTGTTCAGGTCCATTTCGAACTCGCCGCCCTTCAGCATGCCTTTTTCTTCGACGATCGAGCCGCTCTTGAGCATGACCTTGCCGTAGTGCGGGCCCGCGATCTTCTTACCAGTCCACTTGAACTCGCTCTTCGCGAGGTCAACACCGGCGAAGGCATTGACTGAGAGAGCAACGAGAGCTGTTAGCAAAAACTTCATAGAAACTCCTTGGTAGGTTATGAGTAAAGTACCGTTCTCATCGAGAGGGAGGCACACTGTATTTCTTCAAATGGGTAGCTCACTTTATCATCATCCTGGGTACTGCCCAGAACATAGAGAAGCGGCAAGTAATGCTCAGGAGTCGGATGGGCGACTTGCCAGAGCTTTTGATACTGCTTCTTCTCGTTCCATAACCACGCCCAGTCACGGCCATCGATGGCTTCTTTGGTGCGCTGGTCAAACTCCACCGCCCAATCCCGGGACTTCGCCTGCGGCGAAAAATCCAGATCCCGAAGATTGTGAGTGATGTTTCCGCTTCCGATAACAAGAATTTCTTCTTGTCGAAGTTGACGCAGATGCGCTCCAAGCTGCGTATGTTCCTTCATACTTAAGCGATTCGATAGACTAACTTGTGTCACCGGAATATCGGCCTTGGGGTACATGTGCATGAGTACCGACCAGGCGCCGTGGTCCAGGCCCCATTGCTCATCCGCACTGGCCCAGCCGGGAGAGTTGAGCCTGTGGCCTAGGGCTGGGTACTGGACTTGGAAGAGCTTCTCGGGGAAGCCATAGAAGTCATGGATGGTGCGCGGCTTTTCCACACTCAAGTGCTTCGTCGCTGGCGTCACCCAGTGGGCCGACACCATCACGATGGCGCGTGGCTTCGGCAACTCGTCGCCGAGCTTCTTCAAGTGCTCTGTCCACGCGTTCTTCTCGAGCGCATTCATGGGAGAGCCGTGGCCGATGAAAACTGTGGGCATGCGTTTCATACAAGTATCATCGGGGAAAAAGGATTGTTTCGAAAGTGGACAAGTTCAGGGAACTGTGTTGCAGTATAGGCAACAATGAGGGTGCCATGAGAGACATCGACCTGAATAGATTGCTGGTGTTTAAAGTGGTTGTCTTAACCGGGAGCTTCTCGAAGGCGGGCCAGCAGATGCGCATGCCGAAGTCGCGCGTGAGCCGCCAGATCGCAAGCCTCGAGGAAGAGCTGGGCCTGCAGCTCATCTATCGCACCACGCGCTCCTTCCAGCTGACACAAGCAGGAAAGGATCTCTTTCAGCGGGCGCTGCCGGCGCTCACGGATCTTGAGAACGTGGTGCAGAACATCGGTGACGCCAACGCTGAGCTGCAAGGGAGCGTGCGCTTCACGGTGCCCGAGGACGTGGGCGTAGAACTTATGGCAGGCCTGTGCCATGAGTTTCATCTGGCGCACCCGCACGTGAAGATCGATCTCATCGTCGACAATCGCACGATCGATCTGGTGAAAGAGGGCGTGGACCTAGCGCTTCGGATCGGGAAGGTCAAAGACAGTTCGATGACCGGGAAGAAAGTGGGCCACGTGCGCTTAGGCATGTACGCCGGTGTCGCACTTTTTCAACGCCATGCTAGACCTCATAAGATTGAAGACCTGGTGCAGCTGCCGTTTCTCTCGTTCTTCGGGGCCGATCCGCAGTCCCTGAAACTCAAAGGTTCCCGCGGAAGTGTCACGATCAAACCGACGCCGGCGTTTAACTGTAATAATTTTTTTGTGCTGAAGAAAATGTCGCTCGCGGGGGATGGCTTCACGCTCTTGCCCTCGTACCTTGTGCGGGAAGAGGTCGCTCGAGGAGACCTCATTGCGTTGTTTAAAGACTGGCAGCACGAGGAGGTTCCGGTGCACCTCTTGTACCCGCAGCAGAAGAACTTAGCACCACGTGTGCGCGTGCTGGTGGACTTCATGGCGCGCCGGCTGGCGGAGCGGTTGGTATGAAGATCCTCGTCAGTGGCTTCGCCCCCTTCGACGGCGACGCCACGAATCCCTCCGAAGAACTCCTCTCCTGGCTCGCGACGCAGACTCTCGACTTCGAGCTAGCCACCGTCGTCCTGCCCGTGAGCTTCGCCCGCGCGCACGAGGAGTTGAGCCGCGCCATTCACGCCCATGCACCGGACGTGGTCATCGCCACGGGCCTGGCGAAGAATCGCACCGAGCTCACCGTCGAGCGCATCGGCATCAACTGGGTGGATGCGCGCATTCCAGATAACGATGGTGTGGTCCTGAAAGAACAAAAAATTGAAGCGAGCGGTCCCGACGGACTCTTCGCGCGGCTTCCGGTCAGCGCCCTCGTCAGGGCCGCACAAGAGGCGGGAGTGCCCGCGCGCATCTCGAGTTCCGCCGGAGAGTACGTGTGTAACCATCTCTTGTATCAACTGCTGCGCAAGCACCCAGAGCTGCCGGCGGGTTTTGTGCACCTGCAGTCGGCGGCGATGTTTCCCGGGATCTTAGCGATGTTGAATCTCCTAGCTCGGCAGCCAGGCCTTCGAGACGAGTAGCTCTCCGTCGAGAGAGGTTTCCCACTGGCCCCGGAAGGGTGAGTCGGTGAGTTCGAACTGCCCGGGCGAGATCTTGATCCGATTGAGCCAGATGTTCTCTTGCGCCATCGCCGGTATCGCCTTGTAGGCGGCTTCTTTTAGGGACCACAGCTCTAGCGTCGGCAAGGGCATGTCCTCGGGGTGGGCGAGGCGAGCTTTGACACTGGCGGAGACCTTGCGATCGCGGTACTCGAGGTCAAGGCCCAGGCCTCGCACCGTGTTCGCGGGAGAAAGCCACGCTCCCGCCGCGTCCTTGGTGTGGCTCAAGGAGAAGCGCCACTGCGGAAACTGCGTGAGTTCGTGGTGCCCCTTGAACACACAGTGCTCGGGTCGCAGTGAGACCCCGTGTTTACTAAACGCCAGAGACAGGGCCGCGCGTGCGAGCGCCCATTCCTGCCGTCGATTGGCGTGCACGTCTCCCATGCGCGCGATTGCCAGCGCGTGCCAACTCTCAAAGAGCGAGGCGTCGACGCTGTCGCGGGTGATGACAACCAGCGTACTCAATGGAGCTCGTCCTCGTTGACTGGTGTGCCGGCCGCTTTGCGGATGGTTTTCTTGATCTTCCCGTCCTCGAGCACCACGATGTGGGTAGCAAGCTTCAGCGACTCAAGTCGATGGGCAATGATTAAAGTGGTGCGGCCCTGGAAGAGCTGGCCCACCTGCATGAGCCAGTCTTCTTCCGAGAGCTGGTCGAGGCTCGCGGTGGCTTCATCAAAGATCAAAAGGCGCGGATCTTGTAAGAGCGCGCGGCACAGGAGCATGAGCTGTTTCTCGCCTTGCGAGAAGGGCAGAGTCTCGGCCTTCACGATCATGTCGAGTCCCTGCGGGAGGGCCTTCACTTTCTCCCACAGGCCCACGCGCTCGAGGCGCTCTTGAATCGCGTGGTCACTCACGTCCTCGCGCCATAGGCGCAGGTTCTCGCGCAGGGTATCGGTGAAGAGAAAGAGGTCTTGCGAGATGTGGCCGATCCAGCGCGCGCGCCGCTCCGGCGACATGTGATGCACATTCTCACCGCCCCAATTGATCACCCCTGCGCTCAGAGGATAGAGACCCAGCATCAGATGTGCGAGTGTCGTTTTTCCGGAGCCCGTGCGGCCCACGAGAGCGGTGACTTCCCCCTCGGGGATCTCGAGATGGAAGTCCTGGAATAAGACGCGATCGGTGCGGTAGCCGAAGGAGATGCGCTCGAAGCGGATCGGGCCCTGGGGCATCGGCGTCACCACAGCGCTCTCGCTGCGCGGCCTCGTGAGCTGCTCCGGGAGGAGTGTCCGCAGCCGCTTCACAGAACCGAGGGCCGTCACAAGCGTGTTGAGCTTTTCCGAGATTTCGAAGAAAGGCCCGAAGATGAGTCCCACGTAGGTACACGCGGCGATGAACTCACCGATCGTAATTTCTCCCTGGCGCAACTGATACACGCCAAGGCTAATCACGAGCGAGTAGGTGATGCCCATGACGAGGACGTGCGCCGAGGAGAAGCTGCCCCAGGTGAGGATGTTTCTCATGGTGAGGGCGGCGAAGATGTCCTGCAGGCGCTCGTGGCGCCGCGACCACTTGCCAGAAAACGGCTGGGAGTGCAAGACGCCGAGGTTATTCATGGTGTCGGCGGCGTGGGAGGAGAGGCGCGAGAGGACGTTTCGAAGTGCGCGGCCCCAGCGCATCTGCGCCTGGGAAACG
>JBKHVY010000132.1:0-7164 GCA_046569805.1 Bacteriovoracia bacterium
TGGAAGCGGTAGTGCGCCAGTACGCGCGCGGAGCTCGCACCGTTCGCCCCCACGAGCTCAGGCTCAGCGCTGCCCTCGAGCATCGAAGCCCTGAACGCCTCGAACCAGTTCATGCGCTCTCCTGGAGACTGCGCGCGCGCTCGAGGAGTGGCGCCACCACATCGAAGCTCGGAATATCCGCATCCCACTCGAGCATAAACGGAATGTCCGAGCGGCGCCGGCACACTTCGCTCCACAGCTCCCACGTCGCCTCGTTTGGCGGCGTCGAGTGCGTATCGATGACGAAGTCCTTGCCCTCGGTGAAGCCCGCCAGATGCACCTGCGCGACACTCGCCATGTCGAGTCGATCGAGCTCGCGCACAGGATCGATGCCGAAGTTCATGGCATTCACGATCATGTTGTTCACGTCCAAGAGAATCTGGCAGTCCGTGCGCTTCACGAGCTCCGCCAGGAAGGCGTACTCGCTCATCGCACTCTCCGGGGCCTGCACATACGCCGAGAGATTCTCGAGGATCAAGGGGCGCTTGAGTGCATCCTGCCAGGCGAGCACTTTCTGCGTGATGAGAGTAAGATTTTCTTCAGTGTAGGGAAACGGCAGGAGGTCGTGCCAGTGGTGGCCTCCGAGCGAAGACCAGCACAGATGGTCCGAGATGCGTGCCGGCTGGAAGACGTCGGCGAACTCTTTCAGCTCGCGCAGGTAGGTCGCATCCAGAGCTTCCGGTGCGGCGAGCGAAAGGCTCACCCCGTGGAACGAGAGCTCGTAGTTCTTCCGCAGCTCGAGCAGCGTCTGGCGACGAGCGCCGCGGTCCCAGAGGTAGTTCTCCGTGATGACCTCGAGCCACTGGACCTTTTCATGGCCCGCGATGAGGGCATCGAAGAACGGGGCCCGGAACCCGAGCCCCGTCGTCGTCTTTTTTCTAGCCGCAGCCATTGGCGCCGCAACCGTGCTTCTCTTCTTCTGCGCCTTTCTTCTTACCTTCGGTGGTCTTGCACGAGTGCTTGCCGTCCTTCGACTTGCACGAGTGCTTCTCGTCCTTCGACTTACCCGAGCAGCCGGCCTTGCCTTCCTCCGCCTTCTTCTCGTTGTGATGATCGGCGAGCGCCGCCTGGCTTCCCACGAGCATTCCGGCGACAGCGACTGACATGAGAAACTTCGAATTCTTCATCTTTGCCCTCCAAGGCTTCTTGAGTCTTCAGACTCAATTGATTTTCCAGTTAGTGCGATCTGTGATCCAATTGTGACATGAAATTCGTCGAAGACCCGAGCTTTCGTCGGGCGTTCTTGAACTCCGAGCCACACGCGGTAAACGCGTTCGTGGAGCACTTTGTGACAGTCCTCACGAAACTCGGCCGCGCCCGGGGCCTAAGTCCTGAAGAATCCGAGGACTGCGTCCAGGAATGCTTCAGCGTCTTCTTCCGCAAGCTCACCGAGATCAATCCCGACGTGAAGCTCTCCACCTTCCTCTTCGGGATCCACATTAACAGCGTGCGCGAAGTGCGCCGCAAGCGCGGCCGCGTCGAAGCCCACGGGGACCTCGAGTCCATCGAGCACCTGGTGAGCCAGCAGTACGACGAGAAGGGCCACTGGAAGACCGGTGTGGCGCCGAAGCCCATCGACCGCTTGCTCGAGAACGAAGAGGCGAAGTACCTCCAGGACTGCCTCGAGGGGCTGCCCGAGAAGCACAAGGAGGCCGTCCTCCTAAGCTTAAGCGAGGACGCCGACGGAACGGAGCTCTGTCACATTCTGGGCGTGAGCTACGCTAACTTCCGACAGCTCATGACCCGGGCGCGCCACGCGCTCCGCCTGTGTCTCGAGAACTACGTCGGAGAAGTCTAATGCTCACCTGTCGCCAGTTTCCGGATGCCCTCGAGAAAGAGCCGAAGACGCTCAAGGACAAAGTGAGCCTGCGCTTCCACATGTTCATCTGCCACCGCTGCCGCGCCCTCGCCCAGCAGTACCGCGCCCTCTCCCACGGCATCCGCCGCTTCGTCCACCAGGCGCCGGCGCCGAACCCGGAGCTCGTGAAGAAGATCCTCGACGACTTCAAGAACAAAAAGTAATGCTCGTCCCGCGCCTCGTCCTCGACACGAACGTGCTCTTCAGCACCTTGGCCCGGGGCCTCCTCCTCGAGTTCCAGCGCGCCCAGCTGGTGCAGCTCTTCTGGTCCCCCCAGATCCTCGATGAACTGACCCATGCGCTCAAAGACGAGGGCACATCAACTGAACTCGCGCGCACCTCTCCGATAAGCCTCGTTGTCCCGCAGAAGCTTTCATCAACGATCTCTCTCCCTGACCCGAACGACCTCCACGTCCTCGCCTGCGCCCTCACCGCAAACGCCCACGCCATCGTCACGTTCAACCACCGCGACTTCCCCCCGGCGCTGATCGCTCCTCTCGTTGCACGCTCACCGGACGAAATCTGCCGCGAACTCTTGAAGACGAACGCAGACAAGTGCCTCGCCGCCGCGCAGGCGCACTGGAGGAGTTTCGTCACAGAGGAGTTTAGCTGGAGCGAGTACACCGTGCGCTTGAACCGCGCACGGCTACATGGGCTTAGTCGAGAGCTTCGCTCCTAGACGTCCGTCGTTCCCGTCTCAAGTCCCTTCTTCTTCATCTTCTCGATCAGCGTCGTGCGGTTGAGCGAGAGGAGCTTCGAGGCCTGGTTCTTGTTGCCGCCGGTGCGCGAGAGCGCCTGGAGGATGAGCGAGTCTTCGATGTCGGAGAGGATGGTCTTGAGGTCCACGCCCTGGTCCGGGAGTTCGAAGATCGTCTTGTACTGGCTCGAGACGAGCGGGTTCGTGCGGTAGATCTTCGACGGCAAATCCTCCGGCAGGATCTCGTTCCCGCCGCGCAGGATCACCAGGCGCTCGATGACGTTCTCGAGCTCGCGCACGTTGCCGGGCCACTCGTAGCTCATCAACAGATCCATCGCCTCGTGGCTGAAGCTGATCTCGTTCGAGCGGTCGGCCGAGGTGAAGCGGTCGAGGAAGTAGCTGATGAGGAGCGGGATGTCTTCGCGGCGCTCTTTCAGCGCCGGGAGCTTCACGGGGATGACGTTCAGGCGGTAGAAGAGGTCCTCGCGGAACTTCCCGTCGCGCACGTGCGCCTCGAGGTCCCGGTGGGTCGCTGCGACCAAGCGCACGTCGACGTCGACGGCTTCGTTCGAGCCCACGGGCTCGATCTGCTTGAGCTGCAAGACGCGCAGAAGCTTCACCTGCAACAAGAGCGGCATGTCGCCGATCTCGTCGAGGAACAGGGTTCCCTGGTGCGCGAGTTCGAAGCGGCCCTTGCGGTTGGAGATCGCACCGGTGAAGGAGCCCTTGATGTGGCCAAAGAGCTCACTCTCCAAGAGTTCCCCGGGGATCGCGCCGCAGTTCACGGACACGCGCGGGTTCTCCGTGCGCGTCGAGAGCTTGTGGATGGCGTTGGCGACGAGTTCCTTGCCGGTGCCCGAGGGGCCCGTGATGAGAACCGTCGAGTCGGACTTCGCGACTTTCTTGATGCGCTCGAAGACGTCTTTCATCGAGGCCGAGCGGCCGACCATGCCGAAGAACATGTCGCTGGCCTCCGGACGCTCGAGCTTGAGCTTCGGCATCATCGGGCGCGCGGCGCGCGTGGCGCGCGTCGGTGAGTCGTCTTCCGGAGGAGACGCGATCAAGCCGCCGAGTTCGATCCCTAAGCGCTCGCGGAAGCCGTTGAAGACCAACTGCTTTAAGACGTCGAGCTCGAAGGGCTTCGTGAGGTAGTGGAAGGCGCCGCGCTTCGTGGCCGCGATGGCGGTCTCGATGCTGGCGAAGCCGGTCATGACCACAGACGTGAAGGTGAAGCCCTTCTCTTTGAGGATGTCGATCAAGAGCAGGCCATCGGAGCCCTGGCCCAAGGAAATGTCAGCGAGGAGGAAGAAGGGCGCCTTGGGGTCGTGGTTCTTGGTGAACTCCACCAGGCAGTCTTCCGACGAGGTGTAGAGCAGAACCTTGAGCCCGAAGGTGCGCTCGAGGTACTTCTTCAGGGTCAGACCTAAGAGGTTATCGTCTTCGACGATGACCAAGGGGGCCTGAGAAGTTTGCGTGAAGGAACGTTGCAGGAAATTCAGATCGTCCATAGATCCTCCTGCCAATATGCTAACGAAACCTGAGAGGTTGTGTCAATTTTCAGACACCCAGCTAAGTATTTATTATAATTCAACACTATGCTGGAGTTTTATGAGCTTGCGGACCGCCTTATCGGGCCCGCCGGCGTAGTAATACCAGCCCAGGGCCAGGATAGGAACGACCATGAAAAGCAGGCAGAAGCGCGCCGAGGTCTTCTTCTTCCGAAGCCACAGAAGATAGGCGAACTCCGCCGTAATCAGCAGCGTGGGAATGGCCCAAAAGGGCGTGTGGCGGATCATGAAATAGAATTCGGTCATAAATAAAAAGGGGCCCAATCCGGGCCCCTCCTCAAGAGTGCTCTTACTTAAGATTCTAGAAGAAAGCTTTCAACTTCTCCACCATGTCGGTTTGTTCCCAGGTGAACTCGCCGGCTTTGCCCGTGCGGCCGAAGTGGCCATAGGCCGCTGTCGGTGAGTAGATCGGGCGCAACAGATCAAGGCGCTGGATGATCGCCTTCGGGCGCATGTCGAAGATTTCGTTGATCGCTGCGTGGAGCTTCTGCTCGTCAACTTTCGCTGTACCGAAGGTATCAATGAGAAGGCTCATCGGCTTCGCTACACCGATGGCGTAGGCGACCTGAACCAGGGCCTTGTCCGCGAGGCCCGCCGCGACGACGTTCTTTGCGATGTGGCGAGCAGCGTAGGCAGCTGAGCGGTCGACCTTCGACGGATCTTTTCCAGAGAAAGCACCGCCGCCGTGAGCGCCGTGGCCGCCGTAGGTATCAACGATGATCTTGCGGCCCGTGAGACCGCAATCGCCCATGGGCCCGCCGATAACAAAGCGGCCTGTGGGGTTGATGAAGTACTTCGTGTCTTTATCGACGAGGTGCTGAGGGACGATCTTCTTGATCACTTCTTCCATCACACCTTCCTGGACTTGCTTCAGGGTCATGCCTTCTGCGTGCTGAGTAGATACGACGATGGCGTCGAGGCGCTTGAGCATTCCGTTAACGTACTGAGCGGTGACCTGAGTCTTGCCGTCAGCGCGCAGGTCCTTGAGCGTGCCGTTCTTGCGCACGTCTGTGAGGCGCTTGGCGAGCTGGTGCGAGAGGTCGATGGTAACCGGCATGAGGCTCGGCGTTTCGTTGATGGCGTAGCCGAACATCAGGCCCTGGTCGCCAGCGCCTTGGTCGAGGTACGTGCCCTCGCCTTCGTTCACGCCCATGGCGATGTCTTGTGACTGTTTGCCGATGGCGACAGTAACGCCACAGGTGTTGGCGTCGAAGCCCTTGTCCGAGTGGTCGTAGCCGATCTTGCGGATGGTTTCGCGCGCGATCTCCGAGACGTTGACGTTCGCTCCCGTTGTGACTTCACCCGCAACAACCACGAGGCCCGTCGTAATAAGTGTTTCACAGGCAACGCGCGACTTCGGATCTTGCGTCAACATGGCGTCGAGAACGGCGTCGGAAATCTGGTCAGCGATTTTATCGGGATGACCTTCCGTCACAGATTCGGAAGTGAACATAAAGTCTTTCAACATAAGTGCTCCTCGCGGCTACCTAAACAATTAATAGTCTAGGGCGCGTTATACACTGTTATGTCGCACTTCTGCAAGGAATTCACAGGTAGGAAGCGTTATTTCCCTTATGCCCGAAGTAGATAAAGTAGTGTGGATTTCGCCAAATATAAAAGAGGCGCTGACCCTGGAAGAGACGGGCCACATATATTTTATTTTTGATCTCGACCGTTTGATAGGTCGCGCCGGTCGGGTCGGTAAACTGGTAGAGGTAGCGGTACTGCGACTTGTCCCACGCCTGTCGAAGCTCTTCTTGGCCATCGGCCAGAAGCCCCGGTCGCTCGGGTAAGCGCTCGTAGTTTTCCCAGACGCTCGACATATTAATTCGACCTGGCATCGAAGCGCGGGAGAAGTAGCGCAGGGCCTTGAAGTCTGTGCGCGGCTGGCGCAGAAGCGCCAGGCTGATCTCGAGGTTCTCGCGCTGAAGGCGCAGGCCCGTCTTTGAGAGATCCGGACATAACGCCTTCACCGCACCGGGCATGTAGTAGTACGTGAACGAGAACTCTCCGCGACGGTAGAGGATGTTCAGCCACGCCTCGGCCTGAATCTCTTTTTCACTGTAATCGCGTCTTAAGAGCGGAAACATCTCCTGGGCGGTATCGAGCTGTCGATAAAAAGGTACACCGTGACGATTGACCACCACCTGCGCGACGTCCAGGCGCTCGAGCCCATCCTTCGTGTCCACGTCGCCGACCTCGTTATAGAGAATCGTTTCGAGAGCGTAGAGCGCCTTCAGGGTCTCGTCTTGCTTCTTCCACCACTGCCAGCTCTCGGTCTGCTTCGCCGCCACCCACTCCTTTAAGCGCAGCGTGGCCTGGTTCTTCTCGCGGATCAGCGCGCGGGCCTTGTCACGGTTCTCCGGTGCCACGAGGTCGCGGTAGAACTGAATGGCGTTGGCGGTCCGCTCTTCCCACTCGCGCAAGCGCGCCAGGAGTGCCGGCCGGCCGCGCTCGAATTCTTTCTTGATGCGCGCGAGGATGAACTCGAGGTCGTAGCGCAGGTCCTCGTCGATCGTGACCATGGGCCGATCCATCTCGAGCTGAACGGTGTCGATGGTGGTCCGCAGCCAGGAGTCCGGCGCCGTCTGGTCGGGGTTGTAGGCCCCGTCCTCGAGGAGCCGCCGGTAGAAGAAGGCGTAGTTCGCGATCTGCTTCGACGTCGCCTCCGGCTGATCTTTAAACTCATCGTAGATCTTGCGGTTCTTCAGGTGATCCACCGGGAACGCGTAGTTCGTGAGGTACGGTGCCAACCGAATGAGCTTCCCCCACTCAGCGCGCAGGTGCTTCAGCTCCAACAGAGACTGCTCCGCCGCCTTATTCTTCTTCGCCGGATCCGCTTCGTTTTCCCAGACATTTTTTAGCGCGAGCAGCTGATCGATGCGGGTTCCGATGGAGTCGATGAGCTTTACGCCGGGAAGCTTCTTCTTTTGTTGCAACCACGCGCGCTGGGCCTGGATCCAGGCGAGCTTCTTTTCGACTTCCGGTAAGAGCTTTTCTAC
>JBKHVY010000133.1:0-7138 GCA_046569805.1 Bacteriovoracia bacterium
CGAAAGGGTGTCTAGGAGATCGAAGATGAGCGCTGTGAGCACAAAACCCGTATTTTTTCAGTGGCAGAAGCAGGATGGCTATCCCGTATTCTTGCGTATGGGCCGCGAGCTCCTCGAGGGCCGTTTACAGAAACTGATTACGGATCTTGGGTTCGTTGAGATCCCCGAAGCCGATCATAAAAAGGTCTCCGCCAATCGTCCCGGAACGAAAGTCATTACGCTGTCGCGCGCCTCGACTCGCGTCGCTCAGCAGGTGATGTTACCGGATTCGATGGATCGCTTCGGTCACGAAAATCTCAGCTACCGTGGCGAGACGCAGATCTATCTCTACCGTCGCATCGGGATGATGGTCTCTTCGCCTACGTCGACGCTGTGGGAGCTCGGTCTCGTGAGCACTCTCGAGACGACGGAAGAACTTACCGGTCTGCGCGTGATGCTCAACCGTGCGCTCGCCTGGGCCCTCGCACCCATGGGTGTGCTCGGCTTCTGGGGTGTTTCGACGAGCGAAGGTCTCGTTGCCATGAAGCAGTCGCAGTCTTTCGGCGAAGTGGTCTTCGTCGATGTGGATAAGTTGAAAATGTATTCGTCCACGGGGGCAACCTCGATCGCTTCGCAGTTCACGATTCTACGGGCCGACAAGCCTGGACCAGTAGGACGTGCGCTCTCGCCGGAGGAGCTCGTGAGCTACCTCAACACCACCAACATCTACTTCAGCCACGTAGGCCTTCCGCACACACTCAAGCGCTCAGCGCTTAAGCTCGGCGCGACCGTGCGCGGGGAGTGGAGCGGTGTCACGGCGCCAGTTGCTGGGTTGTCGAACGCCTAATCCCTCGCTAGCATGGTCCCATGACAAATTCATGGATCGACCCCGTTCTCCTGAACCTAGGCCCCTTGCAAGTGCGCTGGTACGGACTCATGTACGTACTCGGCTTCGCCGTCGCGAGCTGGATGCTGGGTCGCCTGGCGAAGAACGGCTTCTGGCCTCTCTCGAAGGAAGCCATCGATAAGTACGTCACCGCCGCCATCATCGGTATGTTCCTCGGGGCCCGCACCTTTTACGTCTTTATTTATAACTGGGACTACTACTCGAACCACCTCGGAGAAGCGATCCAAGTCTGGCGAGGCGGCCTGTCGTTCCATGGCGCTGTCTTCGGTATGTGCCTGGCCACCGCGTGGTTCGCGCGCAAGCACAAGGTTCATTTCTTCCAGATCGCTGACTGCATGGCCGTCGTGAGTGGCCCGGGACTTTTGTTCGGGCGCCTCGGAAATTTCATCAACGGCGAACTCTACGGTCGCGTCACGACGTCCCCCATTGGAATCATTTTTCCCGGCGGAGGTCCTTATCCGCGCCACGCTTCGCAGCTCTACGAAGGGATCCTCGAAGGCATCGTGCTGGGTCTCATCCTTCAGTACGTCTACAAGCGCCAGAAGCACTACGGTATCGTCAGCACGGTCTTTCTCATCGGCTACGGTTCGTTTCGATTCATCGTGGAGTTTTTCCGTGAGCCGGACTCGCAGCTCGGGTACTACCTCGGGGGCATCACCATGGGACAGATTCTGTGCTTTATGATGCTTGTGATCGCAGCTGGCATCTACGCTTGGGCGCGCAAGGCGAACGTCCGCAATCCCCTAGCGGCGTAACTGCTCGTGCTGCGAAACGAAGCCTCCCGGGGCCTTGTCCTTGGCGGGAGCGACGGAGAAGTAGATCGGAAAGCAGGTGATGGTACAGCTGGCTGAATAGTGCATCGTCTTGTCCGCATCGTCCCAGCGGTAGTAGGCCTCTTCATCGACGCGCTTATAAAAGGTCTGCTTCCCCCAGCGCTGGATCAGTGTGTGGTGAAACATATCATGCAGGAAATATGAGGGGAGGCGCGCGAACATGTCGATCACGGCGCCGTTTTGCGCCTGGACGATGACGGGAAACTTGTAGCGCAGCTGACTCACCCAGAAGCGCAGCATCTTGATGTCGTCACGCTCGCGCATCACGTCGGCTTTACCGTAATTCGCTTCAAGCTCGGTGAGAGTTTTCCCGGGGAAAAAATCGGCCAAGGTATCGGCGCTGAAGTTGTAGTTCTTCGGATCCACTTTGGCGTGGACGCTTAACGAAAAAAAGATGATGAAAATAAACCCGCGAAGCATGCACTGAGTTTAACACAACAGCGCGAAAGAAGTGTTTTGCTCGGGTACTGCCCCGATGGGAAAAATAGTTCGGCGAGGTGCGTGAACTTGGGGTCGACAAACCTTCGTTTTTACGGTGATGATGTGGGATAGCTGAATTGCTAAACTTTCTTTAAGAAAGTGCCGTCAAGCCTAGGGTAGACTAGGTTTTATCCCAGGGTTGGGATAGACAAAAGATCTCTGATTGGAAAGGACTGTCCAACATGAAAATAAGCACCACACTTACCCTTTCTCTCACTCTCATCTTCGGTGCTTGTGCGACACAGACGTCAAAAAAAACGGCCGCAACTGGTTGGCGCAGTTTCGGTGAAGAAGCCACGTATACTCCCGGCGGCCGCGTGCAGGAGAATCTGGTAGAGAAAGACCTCGCGGCCTGCGACGGGTGCATCCTCGGAAGCTCTCACCATGGGACCTTTACCTCGCCCCTACGCGTGTACGAGCTGAAAGGTGCCGACCACCTCAAACTCAAGAACACACATTTCGACATCCCCGTGACCTGGAACCCAGCGGTCGCGAAGTGGGTGAGCTACTTCACGGGCCGCGGCCGTGAGTGGTTCTCGCGCTACGCCGAGCGCGGCGGGCGCTACGCTCCGGTTCTCTCAAAGATCCTCAATGACAATGGTCTTCCGCGTGACCTCATCTACCTTGCGATGGCCGAGTCTGGTTTCCAGAACATCGCCAAGTCTCACGCCAGTGCGATGGGCCCGTGGCAGTTCATGAGCTTCACTGGTCGCAAGTACGGCCTCAACCAAAACTGGTGGATGGACGAGCGCCGTGATCCGCTCAAGGCGTCCGTGGCCGCCGCCGGCTACCTCAAAGATTTGCACGACCTCTTCGGCTCCTGGGAGCTCGCGACCGCGGGCTACAACGCCGGCGAAGGAAAAATCGGCCGCGCCATCAAGCGCTACGGCACGCGCGACTTCTGGAAACTCACGAAGGGCCGCTACCTCAAGCCGGAAACAAAAAACTATGTTCCGAAGATCATGGCCCTCGCCATCATCGGCAAGAACCTCGAAGCCTTCGGCTTCAGTGAACTCGCCTTCCACCAGCCGCTGGACTACGAGCAGTTGGTCGTCCCCGGGAACACGGACTTGATGGAAGTCGCCCGCGTCCTCGACGTTCCCTTCGAGGAGATCAATCGCTACAACCCGGAACTCCTCCGCTGGCAGACACCACCAGAGCTCGAGACGTATACTCTTCGCGTTCCCGTCGGTGCCAAGGCGAAGTGGGACGAGCTCGAAGACAAGTCTGTGGTTCAGGCGACAAGATACCAGACCTGGAGTCACAAGAAGCCCTACACGCTGAGCGACGCTTCGAAGCTCCTGCGCGTGCCGATGCCCGTGCTCGCGGCGCTTAACCCGGAGGCTACGAACAAGCGCCTCGAGAAGGGTGAAACCATTCGCCTTCCGTTCCGCGAAGACCAGAGTGCTCGTGACCGCATGTACGCTGACCTCTACGAAGTCCCGAAGAAGTTCCGCAAGGCCCGCCGCTCGTACTACCGTGCCATCAGCAGTGTCAGTGAGAATGGCCCGCGCATCCGCCAGCCCAGCAAGTTCTACGTCGTAAAGAAAGGTGACACGCTGTGGGAGATCTCCCGCAAGACAGGTGTCTCCATGGACGTGCTCGTGCGCTCGAACAAAATGCTGCGCAACCGCCAGATGCTCCCCGGTGATAAAATCGCCATCAAGTGATGTTCCCTTTCCGCTCGTGCCTGTGACATACTCGCAGGCATGAGTTTCGGATTAAAAGCCTTCAAGAGACAGAAAGACGATTCTAAGAACCAAGCCGCGCGGATCCACATCGCGCAGGTCATCCTTGGCGCAGACCTCGCGGCAGTGCTCAAGCTGGTCGAGCTGAAGAATCAATTTGGTCCAGAGACACTGCGGCTTATCACCCCACGCTTTCTCACGAAGCAGTCACTCATCGAAACCTTCGACGCCGGCGTCTCGACCCTTCGAGATAACGTGCAGACGCTCCAGATCGCCGGTAAGTTCCCGGGCTGCCAGAGCCTCCGCTATGACCACGAATCGTATTTCGCGAAGGAAGGGCAGTGGCACAAGTTCGGTAGCCGCGCGAAGCCCATGAACTTCGCCGCTGGCGAGGAGTACTTCCTTCCGGCGCGCCAGGAGCTCGTGCTCTCGAGTCTCTTCAGTGAAAATGATTGGAATAACCTCGATGAGATCCTCAAGGCCTACCAGAGCGTGCGCGTGCTGGAGAAGCTCGAGAAGAAAGCCGTCAGTGACCTCGCTCTCCAAGACCAGTGGTGGATGCTCTTCCATGATCTGGGCGAAGTGACCTGCACGGACCTCTGGACCTCGCTACCCGCGAAGCAGATCCTCAAGGCGAGCGAGCAGGGTTCGACGCTTCCGACCGAGGCGGGGGCATGGTTTGCGTCCGTGCAGCGGCAAGCGGGCATCGCACTGAGCTGGGAGTGCACCAAAGAGCTGCATCCAGAACCGCGGACGCTTTTCATTCCTCAGAGCATGACTCACGAGTGGGGCCACTTCATCCTCGACGTCCATCCCTGGGACGACGCCCGCAAGTGTTATCCGGTGCAGGCGCTGATTCTGTTGCAAGACGAAGAACCGACGAGTGAAGGCATGGCGGATAAGATCAAGCTCGCCAAGCGTGTGCTCGAGCGCGTCTTAAACGACTTCGAGAAATCGATTCGCAAAGAACATATCCTTGCTTCAGAGGATCTCCTCGAGTGGCCCAGTGATCCGAAGCTCGCAGAGCCTCTTCTCATCTCTGTGCCAAATCTTCACGTGATCGGACAGATCGCGGCGACGACCAGCGACGAAAGATTTTTAGCACGTGCGCTATTGAGTCTCTAACTCGCTGCCAAATTGATTTGCGTCAGAAACTTGACGAAACTTCGGCATCTGCACTTACTGAGAAGTGTCATGCTTGATTTCATCTTCTTCCTCCATACACTTAAGCTCAAGTCACATTAACTAAGGATATCCTTTGAAGATTCTCGTTCTCTTCGCTGCTCTCCTCTGCGTCGCCGCGGCCCGCGCACAAACACGCATCGTCTCCGTCGACGCCTTCAAGCTCGGCTACTCCGGCGGCCTCCTCTTCAAGAACGACTCCGGCAAAGGTGCGACCAAGGACCGCGACCAGACGAACTTCGCGCTCAATGCAAACTTCGCGCAGGTCGTGAGCGAGTACCCGAACCTCATGTTCAAAGGTGTTTTGAACTACAACCGCAACAAGCTCGACCAGGGCGGCGAAACGCTCAACTCCGCGTTCGGCGTCACCGTCGGTGCGCTCGTCAACCACGACGCCACGGACATCAAGAACTCCATGTTCGCCGGCGCCAGTGTTGGGGCAGAGTGGGAGAAGATGGAGCAGGGCAACCGCGACGAGAACGGCCTCAATCTCTTGATCGGCGCCGAAGCCGGCAAGCGCTGGGACATGGGAAGCTACGCGATGGCGAACATCTCCTATGCCCCGACACTCGAGTTCGTCTTCCGTCGTTACGGCGGCGGCATCCGCGAAAAGTTCTACACCAGCGGCACCGAGTTCAAACTCAATTTCCTCAAGTTCGACATACTGTTTTAACGTATAGGACCAATGCGCTGCCCCATATGAAAACGCAACCAACAAAAACAGTATTGCCAAACGGAAAGAACCCTCACACACTTAATCTATTAAGTTATTTTAGTTCGTTATTGTTTGCTTAATTTAGGAATGACACACGTCATTTTGAAACAAGGAGATTTCATGAAAAAGCAACTCGTACTCGCAGCCGGTCTAGCAGTTCTCGCTACACCAGCATTCGCTTCTAAGGCGCGCCTCTTGGCCCTCGGCGAAGATGTTGATGGTTCTTTCTACATTCAAGACAATCGTAACATTTTCTTGAACGCTTCTGAGATCAACAACAACAAAGACTTCGTTACTTACGAGCTCGCTGCTGGTGACAACGAAGGTGGCTTCGCTCGCACAGCTGGCAACATGGTTTACGGTGTTCACCTCGGTCGTACACTTGACTACAATGCAAACGTTCAAACTCTGGGCACTGACGCGGCAGCTGGTCTTAACGTTTATGATGCAACAAACGCAATCGACCTCTTCCTCGGTGGTGACGCTGGTGTGAAGTGGGGCGTTCAGCTCACTTACTCATCTCAAAAAGATGACGCTTATGCTTCTGGTGCAAACGTAAACGGAGCTACAACTACAGAAGCAAATACAGACGTGATTGACCTTTCTGTTGGTATCGGCCAGGGCGCGTGGAATGCTTACGCAAAAGCCGGTATCGTTGGTACAACTGAGCATAAAGACCAGGACGCTGAAGTTAAGCGTGCTAGCGACATCGAAGTCGGTGGTTCTTATAACGTCAACGGCTACGTCGTTTACGGTCAGTACGGAATGGCTGCTTACGAGATTGATGGCGGAGCAGAGCTCGAGAAGAGCATGTTGAACCTCGGTGTTGCACGCCAAGAGAAGTTGAATGATAAAGCTGTTATGTTCACGAAATTGAACTACGGCATGGACACTTCTGAACTTAAAAAAGCGAATACTCCAAATGAGACAAATACAAACGATTTGACTGCAACTATCGGTCTCGAGTTTGACGCTGCTTCATGGCTCACTCTTCGCGGTTCTGTTGGTCAGGCTGTACTTGTTAACGAAACAGAAGTTAAGCCAGACAAGAGCACTCAACCTAACACAACAATTGTAGCTGCTGGTGCTTCACTTAAGTTCGGCGACATGACTGTTGACGGTATGGTTGGTAACACAACAGGTGCTAACGCTCCTGCAGGTGCTGGTACAATCGACTCATCTAACCTCATGACTCGCGTATCAATGACTTACCGTTTCTAATCGAAACGATGAAAAGAGGGCCAGCTTGTCTGGCCCTTTTTTTTGTCAAAATCCTACCTGCAATCTTCTAGGAGATTATTAAATGAATAAGCATCTTGTCCTCGGAGCTATGCTTGCTGTTACAGCAACACCA
>JBKHVY010000134.1:0-7057 GCA_046569805.1 Bacteriovoracia bacterium
TTTGTAAGCAGGTTTGGGCCATTTGTAAGAAAATAAGAGACAGGAGAAACCGATGAGCCAAATATTTAACAAAAGTACTCACCCAGTCACGGTCAAGCGAATCGCCATTCGCATGTGGACGCTGCGGGATGAGATCGAAGAGGCCATCGACCAACGGATTAAAGAATGTGAAGCCGCTGCGACCGCTCTTTATATAGATGACATCAAAGAGTTCTACGGCATGCGCCGTGATCAACCCCTCACCGCCCAGCCACAACTGCAGCTGGTGGACGAAGTTCCTCCCCCGGCATCGGCACAGGACAGTGTGGATCAAATGATGGAGGCCCTCGCTGCAGAGGCAGCGCCTATAGAGGCGGCCCCCGCACCGGTCGAAGAATCTCCCGCCCCACTCGAGGCTTCTGCGACAACGGAAACGACGACCGAAGCGACGACAACAGAAACTCCCGCCGAACCCGCCCAGGTCGCCGACGTGTTACTCGCGACGCAAACCACCGAGGCCCGTGCCGAAGCTTCGAAGGCTCCGCACATTCAGCGACCTTATACCCGCGCGATTCCCAACTCCGACAAGATCTCCTACGGCTTTGCTCTCCTGGCCGACGTGAACATGGACTGGATGCTGACATTCTCCAAGCAGAAGTTCATCCAGGGACAAAGTGTCGTGATCGAGTTCCTCATTCCCGGGCCCTTCAAGCTCAGTGCAGAAGTCATCATGTGCTCCAACGTCGGCATGCGGAGCCGCATCATCAGCGACTCCAAGCCCGACTACCGCGTGCAGTGTCGCTTCACCTATGCCTTCGCCGGTGAACGCGCGCGTCTGCGTGAGTTCCTCACCTCGGTCGAGCCGGATCTTCCGGCCAAGGCACCGAGCTTGAAGGCAGAAGACGCTGGCCCGGAACTGTGAATCGACGCTAAACTGATGCCATGAAGGTTTTACGTTTCCACTGGTCGACGTACGTCGTGGGCTTCTTTGGCCTCTTACTCTTTGCCGTGGGCTTCTTCGCCGAAGTGTTTCAGGCGCCACCCATCCCTCAGGAAATCTCCCAGCTCATCAAAAACCCTTTGCCGCTCGAGCAACTCAAGCGCCTCCGGCGCGTTTCCTTCACCAACAAGATGGGCCAGTTCAAGTTCGAGAACTCCCACCCGGATGGCCTCGTCGAAGGGCCCTGGCAAATGATCGAACCGACGAACATCAAGGCACGCAAGGACTTCTTCGTGAAGATGCTCAGTGCGCTCGAGGAGATCCAGATCCGCCACACCCACCGAAACGAAACCATTAACCTTCAGAGTTTTTCTCTCGATCGCCCGCTCTTTAGTCTGCGTCTTGAGCCCATGAACGGTAAGCCCCTTGAAGTGAGCTTTGGTCTCATCAACCCGATCGATAACTCGACCTACTTTAGCGTGAGCGATGACAACTGGATCTACCAGTGCAACACGCTATCGATTCCTTTTGAGACCGTGACCCCAGACGAGCTCCTCGATTCAAAGGTACTGGCCCTCAACACGGATCTCATCTCCTCCATCGAGATCGCGAGCTACCCGTTCCAGAAACCTGGGATAAAGATCCAGCGCCAAGAAACCGAATGGCTCGACCAGGAAGGAATGAAGCTCGATGCTCGGAAAGTCGAAAGCTACCTCCGTGATCTGCAGCAATTAAAGAGCTACATGGTGCTGGACCGCTTGACGCCAGAACAGTCTGTGGAGCTCGAGCGCGCGCTTACCACTCCACGCTGGCGCCTGCGCATAATCAACGCTGGCGCGGCCCCGGAGACCTTCTACATGACCAGTGAACTTGAAGCGCTGGCGGATCTGAGACTCGAGCGCAAAGGCTCTGTGCTGTTTTACCGTGAGGGGACGAAGAATCCCTTGGTCTTGAACGGCTCACAGCTGAACTTTGTGAATAAGAAAGACAAAGAGTTGCGCTAAAACGAAAAAGGCCCGGATCAACCGGGCCTTCAACTTAATCAAATCGTAGAAATCAAAATTACTTGATTTCTTTGTGAACAGTCACGCGGCGGAGGTTCGGGTTGTATTTCTTCAACTCGATACGCTCAGGCGTTGTCTTCTTGTTCTTTGTAGATGTGTAGCGAGATGGACTCTTGCCTTCTTTACGGGCTTCAGTGCACTCGAGTGTAATAACGTTACGTGGACCTTTTTTGGCCATGGCCTTCCTCCGGAAAATTTAACTGCAAAGTCTTGGTAAAGTAATTTAAGATGACTCTAATTGGCAACCCTTTGAATCAAGAGATTTTAAATGCATAGCGTTATCACCCCCAGCAACTGGACCTATTGCCGTTTTGAATCAGGCGACTTCCGCGCCTTCGTGAGTTTCGGCGCTGATCCGGAAACGATTGCTCGCGGTGAGTATCTCTACTTCGTGACCGTGACTGAAGGTGAAGACCGCGAGATTCATCAAGAGGCCCACCGCACTCTCTCAAAGGCCTGCGAAGCCGTGAACGCTCGCTACACTGACTGGGCCTTCGTCGATCAAACCGCACCCAAAGAAGGGTGCGGATCGTGTGTTGCCCACTAGTCCTATTCGAAGAGTGTGTGAACTCTGAGCGGAGTGGCACTCACCCATGTCTGGGCGCCAGAAAGCAACTGAACCAATTCTCCGGTCTTGAGGTTCACGCTTAAGAGCTCGCCGCGCTCGGTGAGCACATAGGCTTCGCCTGGCACCAGACTAAAACCCGCCACCACGTCACGCGGGAGTGGGAGTGCGGTTGGCTTCGTACTCATGACACCTGAGGCCTGATCACAGCTCAGGAGCAAGGCTTCCCCGGCATCCGTCACAACCACGTTCTCAACCTCCGACGAGCGGGGCATAAGGTTCAAGAGGGCCTTGACTGGGCCCTGGGCCACACGGTGCTGCGAGAGACCAGTGGCACTGGTGCCACAGAAAGCGTGAACCACATCGTTTTCAGTGATGGCACCGAAGCCGAGGTAGTTGATCGCTGCCATGGACTCGCGGGCCTCGGGTGCTTTCGCATTATAGAGGTTCGCAAAAGCTCCAAGACTCTGGACGTTGACCTTAAGGTCACGTGAGCGGCGGTAGGCCTTCTGTGAGAGATCAAGCGGGAAGATCGTGAGCTGGCTGCCGTTGCCGAAAACGCGTCCGGGAGCAGCGAGCTTCGCCACGAACTCCGTGCGCGGAAGCTTCGCAAGATCGGCGCGGTGAAGTTCCCCGGCCTCATTGGCGAGGTAGATGTAATCGCGAACCTTAACTTGGGTGCGAGAGTTAAACTTGTTATTCACAGAATAGGTGGCCGAAGCTTCCGCCAGAGCGCGGTCATCTACGCCCAACTGCTCCACGAAGGCCAGTTCCACTGAAACTTGCACACTCACGGCATAAGAGCCGCCACGAGTGATAACGTCATCACACGCGCCTGGGGTGCCGGCTTCGTTGCCTTGGGTGCAGGTCACGTGCGGGTGACCATCAAAGTGGCGCACCTCGTGCATTAAAACCTCGATCTGGGCACCTGGATCCATGTCAAAGAACTGCTGACACAGATTGATCTGGCCACGACGGAAAGAGTAAACGAAAGCCACCACGCCAGGATTAGAGGCACAGTAAGACGGAAGGATCACAAAATCGTTGGCGCGTTGAGTGAAGTACCCCCACCAGTCTTTCTCTTGGATCGGACGGCGCGTGAGATCGTCCTGCTCGTCACGAACGATGGCACCGTTGACGCTCAGGCGCTGGAGGGCGAGGACCGAGCGCAGGACTTCAAACCACTTATCGTCGATGCCTTGGCCGCGACAGATCTCACCCTTCCCGGAGGCCGTGAAAGGTCGGAACTGACGGAAGTGGCCCTGCACCGCCTGAACGTCTTCAACTCGCAGACACTTTTCTTCTTTGTTGAAGTAGTTATTCGCCTGCGCGGAAAGCGACGTGAGGAGAGTGGCACAGAGGAGCAGGAGAGTTTTCATCGCATACCTTTTTTTCAACGTTACCGAACCGGGGAGTGAATAAAACATTTCGCGCGTACCAATTCAACTAGTGTCAGACGATGTAATAAACGGTGATTAAAGACCGCTAATCTGCGAGAGGCATAGAACGGATTCCTTGAGTCATCTCCACAAAATAGTTCCCTCCGCGCTGCTTCGCCTTGAGGGCCTCGCGAGCGATGTTCACGAGGGCAGCATCACTTGCCTGCTGCTCGATCTCACTCACAACTTGTTCGAAGTTTTCGAGCGAGAGCTCCTCGCTCAAACGCCGCAGAGCATAGACTCGCACCGCCGCTTCCCTCTGGTGCTGATAGCTAGAAGCCGAATGAGGATCGCTGCCTGAGGGAATGGGATTCTGAGAAACCACGAGTGCCACAAGCTCGGTGACCTCGGGAGTTATCAAGGGTGTAAGTTTGAGTTCGCGGATGGTCTTGATCCGTAGCTTGGCCTCGCGAGCGGGGTCTTGTAGCTCGAGCATATCTTTTTTGGGTGAGGCCTCACTGGCCGCAGCGGTCTGCTCATCAACACTGTCTGCTGTAGCTTGGGGCGTGTGACGAGGAGCTTGAGCATTCAGCAAACCGGGGGATTCAACCTGTCCCGGGCGCAAGAAAAAGACACCCACAAAGAGTGCAATCGCTGTGATCAAGAGAATGATCTTGTTCGACGTCATCCGGATCCTTTCTCGGGTCAAGAGTCAGAGGACGCCATAAAAACACGATGTGGGGTTGTTTCGGGGAACAAATTGCGCAGCGCGTAATATTTTTAGGTTCCCAAGTGCTTTTGCCAGGACGAAAGGGAGGGGCCCTGAGGCATATGAGCAGCTGTAAGCTCTAACCCCTCAACTTCGGGAACTTCCCTGTTGTTGAGCAAGAGTTTCACCACGCGGCCCTTATGGGACTCAAGCGACACGCGATGCCCTTCCAGCTCGAAGTCCCAGGTGAAGTGCGGCGTCTCGCCGAAGCGCCAAAGCCAGCTCTTCCAGTGGGCGGTAGGAAAAAGTGCTTCATCCGGTGTGAGCGCCTCAACCGCATCGAAACTTGTGAGAAAACTCTCCCAGCTCAAAGTGGGATTGAGCTCGGTGAGGTTCTGCACCTGCGAGCGCACCGAAGCGATGGACTTACTACTCGTAATTTTCGCGCGCGTATGAAGCGAGCGCTCAAGCTTCGAGAGATCCGCACTGAGAAGGAGTGTGGCGTGATGAAGTGCGCGATCCTTGGTCTGCTTATAGGCACTGCCCGAGACCTTGCGAGTCGTGCCATCCTGTTGATGAGTGACGAGATCAAAGCGCGCATTGATCTCCACGCTCACGTTGAAGTGCTGCTTGAGGTGAGCGGCGATCTCTTCGAGGGCCTGGCCGCGCTTCAGTGGCGCCTGGGCCACACGACAGAAGTTGATGTTCCCCGCATCGTGCCAGACGGTGCCGCCACCCGAGGGCCGCCGAACGAGCGGCACACCCTGATCGTTCAGCCAGGGAAGATCGGCTTCGAGCCAAGGATTCTGAAAGCGGCCGAGCACCACACACGGATCGTTACGGTAGAGGAACCACACCGGCAGCTCGCCGGCGTACTCGCGCAGAAGCCACTCTTCCACCGCGAGGTGGAAGAAGGGGTCGCGCGCGTGGGAAACGAAGATCTTCATTTCTTCTTTTTATCGAGAAAGCACGGGTGGCCGAACAGGCACTTGTCGTTGATGGTCTTAGCCACCGAATCCGGCACGAGCTTCTCCCACCCCGGCTCATCGTTGATGATCATGTTGAGCACCTTACGTGAGTAGATGTGCAGGTTCTCGTCGTTGAAGTCTTTAATGTCGTGGAGCTTCCCGCTCTGCTTGAGGTGCTCGTAGATGTGCTTGTAGGCCGGGGCCACCGTCAAGCGCTCCATGGTGAGGAACTCTTTCTTGTCTTCACTCTTGTAGGGATACACCATGACGTGAACGTTGGGAGCGAAGAGCTGGCCCAGGGCCCCCATGAGGCCTCCTTCGACGTTAGTGTATTCCTCGTCGAAGATCTGCTTGAAGTTATAGACACCAAGCACCACACCCACCTGACGCGCACGGAACTTCGCCAAGTACTGAGTGAGGCGATAGTACTGTGGGAAATTCGAGATCAGCACCTTCTGGCCCAAGGCACACAGAAGCTCCACGCGAGCGAGGAAGTCTTCGTTGGCGATCACGTCACCGTCTTCCTGCAGCGTCGAGATGGTGATCTCGGCGATGGTCGCGATGTCGGACTGGGGGACCCCGGTCACACGCGCAAAGCTCGAGAGTCCGGTCTTGATCATATCAAGACTCACAAGCGTGGGTGGCCGGTACGAGCCGCGCACGAGCAACACGTCTTTTTTGTAGAGGTAGTCCGCCGGGAGCACCACTTCGCCGGCCTCGTTGAACATGACCGCGGCGGTGAAGCCATCCTTCACCAATTGCAAATTCAGTAAGCGGTTGTCGACGTTCTTAAACGCAGGCCCTGAGACGCGCACGAAGTTCACTTCCATGCGACCGGTATCGAGGTTATCCATCAGCTGGCGGACCATCAAATCAGGCGTCTCGTGCTGGAAGAGCGTGCCCCAGGTAAGGTTCACGCCCATGATCCCCAGCGCGTCCTGCTGGAGGATGTTCTGCGGGTCGAGCATACGCACGTGAATCACAACGCTACTCGGCTCAGCGCCGGGTGAAGTCTGAAAACGGACTCCCAACCAGCCGTGGGCCTCGTTGGTGCGCTGAAAGTTTAAGGCACTGACGGTGTTGGCGAAGGCGAAGAAGCAGTGGTCACTCCCCTTCACATCCGAAAGGCGTTTAGTAAGAAGGTCAAACTCGTGGGCCAGCATTTTTTCCAGCCGCGGCTCACACACGTAGCGGCCACTCGTCTCTTTGCCGTAGATGTGATCGGAGAAGATCATGTCGTAGGCGGAAATGGTTTTTGCGATGGAACCGGAGGCGCCTCCGGCCTGGAAGAAGTGACGAGCGACTTCTTGGCCGGCGCCGATTTCTGCGAAAGTGCCATAAAAACGACGGGCAAGATTAACTTTCAGGGCCTTCTGGCGCGTGGACAGACTTTGCACAGACATGCGTCTTCCTTTAAGGGGGTCGTATAGTTTCGAGGGCTTAAGGCGAGTTT
>JBKHVY010000135.1:0-6954 GCA_046569805.1 Bacteriovoracia bacterium
AGGGGGCGGGGGGGCAAATGGCAAGAATTTTAGAGACAGGAGCGAAATCTACACGATTCCGCTCCTGCAATTAATTTAAATCAGGTTCATCGACTTTACGCTGTCGCGTTCTGCGCGCAGCTCATCGAGTGTGGCCTTGAACTTCTCTTGACCGAACTCATTGTGAGAGATGCCCTCGACAACCTTAAGCTTTCCACCCTCTACGCGACACGGGTACGAAAAGATGAGGCCCTTATCTACGCCGTATTGACCAGCAGAGGCCAGACACATCGAGAAGGTCGCTCCAGGAGCCGTTTCCGTCGTTAAGTGACGGACGCCGTCGACAACAGCGTTCGCGGCCGACGCCGCGGAACTCGCACCCCGGGCCTTAATGATGGCAGCTCCACGCTGCTGAACAGTCTTGATAAAGTCACCCTTCAGCCATTCATGGTCTGTAATGACCTCTGTGGCGGGCTTACCGTTGATCTTGGCGTTGAAAAAGTCTGGGTACTGCGTCGCTGAGTGGTTACCCCAGATCGTCATGTTCGAGACCGCTGTGACCGGCACCCCAGCTTTCTGAGCGAGCTGTGTGAGAGCGCGGTTTTCGTCCAAAGTGGTCATAGCGAAGAAACGGTCACTCGGGATACCTTTCGCGTTGTTCATAGCGATCAGACAGTTCGTGTTACACGGATTTCCGACGACAAACACGCGCACGTCAGAAGCTGCATTCTTTTCCACGGCTTGGCCCTGGGCCGTGAAAATTCCACCGTTGATTTTGAGAAGATCTGCGCGCTCCATGCCGTCCTTACGAGGCACAGATCCAATACAAAGAACCCAGTTGGCGTCTTTAAAGGCCACATTGAGATCCGACGTCATCACAATGTTACGGAGCAAGGGGAAGGCACAGTCTTCGAGCTCCATCGCAACACCCTTCAAAGCCGGAAGTGCCTGCTCGAGTTCGAGCAACTGCAACTCAACCTCTGTTTCAGGTCCAAACATTGCACCTGAGGCAATACGGAACAACAGAGCATAACCAATCTGACCAGCAGCACCGGTCACAGCGACTTTTACACGTTTTTTAGACACAAATTACCTCCGGGGATTATTACCAGTTGATTATAGTCGATGCGCAGAGCGTAGAGTGAGTCTTTTGTGGACTCCGTCTCTAGACAAAAGAGCACTCCCCCGACTAGCATCGTAAGTTCATATGCGAGACAATAACCGACGAAATAGACGACCACGTCGCCCAGGTGGAGGCCAAAACGGACCTCAGGCCGGCGGCCCGTCCGGAACTCAGCCACCTCGCTCGGCCAATGGCGCGGGCCAGGGCTCGGAGCAACGCAACCCTTCTGCCAGAAGACCTCGTCGCCGTCGCTCGGGGCGTCCGCTCTCTCCGACCCAGGTGGTTCAAAAATACCTCAACCTGCTCGAACAGCACCTGATGAATCGCCGCAAGTACTACGAGTTTTTTAATCGTGAGGACGGCCGGCATCGTCGTCGACTCGAGAAGAACTTCTTCAATACCATCGAACAGCTGCGCCGCTTCGAAGAAAAGCTCGATGGGCGCCAACGCGAAGTCCTTAAGGCCCACGTCGAGCGCTATCGCTTGGACCTAACCTACTCCACGAACCACGAGATCTCACCAATCCCCGAACCTGTACCGACCGAAGGTAAGTTCGAAGACCCACACTTCACGCCACTCCAGGACGAAGCCTTCAAACTCTGGGCGGACGATCGAGAAGAATCTTCCGGCAGCATCGACGATTACCTCGCGTATAAAGCCAGCAAATAAAAAAGGCTCCGACTTCGGAGCCTTTTGGATTTAATTTTGCGAAGTGATCGAAGCGCTAGATGCCGTCGGTTCCTGTGGCAGAGAGCTCATCGACAGAGTGCTTCTTAAGGTCAGCGGTGATGGCGTCTTTTTCTTTCTTCGATGGCTTCTGATTGTAGAGATAGTTGTTTAAGGTCTCTTCCTGGTCGCGCAGGATCGCGGCTTTTAGATCGTCAGCAGGAATGTCCAACACTTCCGAGACGCGCTTGAGCATCTTAAGTGGAATATTACAGAGCGAGCGCTCGACGTTAGAAATGAACTGGCCGTTTTTGTAGCCGAGCAGATGCGAAAGTTCCGACTGAGAATAGCCCTTCGGGTGGTTCATGCGACTGGAACGAATTAACTGAGCAATATTTTTAAAGCAACGCATGGCCACTCCTAAGATTCAATGTCGGGTGAGTTGAGATTCTATTCATTTTTTTTGGAATGTCATTCACATCTAAAAAAAAAGAGTAGAACCATCCTACCCTTTTCTATAAAAACTACCCCATGGGAAAAATTGGGATGAAGCTTATTTCGTGGAACGTCAACGGTATCCGCTCTGTGCACAAGAAGGGATTTCTTGAATGGTTCACTACGGCTTCGCCTGATATCTTATGCCTACAGGAGACGCGCGCAGCCTTGGATCAGTTTCCAAGTGAAATAAGAAACTTTGATCAAGTTCACGTGCAGAGCGCCGAAGCTGACAAGAAAGGTTATTCTGGAGTAGCGACTTTTTCCAAAGAGAAAGCTCTTGACACCAAACTTCTTGGAAAAGAAATATTTGACAGCGAAGGCCGCACGCTTATCCATGATCTGGGCTTCGCTTACTTGCTGAACTGCTACTTCCCTAATGGTCAGCGTGATCATGGCCGCGTCCCGTTCAAGCTCGACTACTGTCGCGCGATCCAGCACAAGGCCAGGACGCTCCGAAAGAAGAAACCTGTGATCGTCACCGGTGACTTCAACACCGCCCACCACCCTCTGGACCTCGCAAATCCTGCGAGCAACAAAAACACGACTGGCTTTCTCTTAAGCGAGCGCGCCTGGGTGGATGAGTTCATCGCAGACGGCATGGTCGACATCTATCGCCATCTGCATCCAAAAACGGTGCAATACTCTTGGTGGAGTAATCGCTCGGGTTGCCGCGAGAGGAACGTCGGATGGCGCATCGACTACTTCTTCGTCTCGTCGGAGCTCGTGCCGCACGTGTTGGGCGCTAGAATCCTCGACCAAGTCATGGGATCAGACCACTGTCCGGTAGAGCTCACGCTCGATCTGGGATAAAGGCCTTGATGTGTTGCGCCAGCTCTTCGAAGTCAATCGGCTTTGCCAACACCATGGTAATTCCCACCGGCAGCGAGGATGAGAGCTGAGACTCGCAGTGCCCCGAGACGATGATAAATTTGCCAGTGAAGCCCCGCTCGGTCACGAGCGTCTGAAAGAGGTCAACGCCTTTCACGCCAGGCATGCGTGCATCGGAGATGATAATGTCGTGTTGAATTCGGTCGAAGAGCTTGAGGCCTTCCTCTGCACTGGCCGCAGTTTGAATCGGGAGCCCTAGGTCCGCGAAGTAGATCTCCGCCAGCTCGAGAATATCTTGCTCGTCGTCGATGTAGAGGATTGGCTTCATAGCTTCTGGCCGTGATGGTAGGTCGCCACCACCTGTCGGTCGTAGTCGGCGCGCTTCTTCGTTTGCTCGATGGTTTTCTGCAGCAGGAGTTCCGCCGTCGCCGGAGCTTTCTGCGGACCCTGCACAACTACAAAATTTACTTCTTTCATGGGAGCCAGGTTCCCCGTTCGGCCTGCCACTCCCAGGATCTCCGCCCCCGCGAGCGTCGCGCGATACAGCGCCTTGAGGTAGGTCGCCTGTGAGCGCTGCTTACGTCGGTGCTGACGGACGAACGAGCGCATGACATCCAACATCGAGAGGTACGGGCCTCCACCGATGTCACTTCCAAGTGCCCACCGAATGCCCCTTCGTTCAACCTTCGCGAAATCGAATAGCCCAGAGCCTAGTCCCTGCTCACGAATGGGAGCATTCGACGTAGGACAGTGAACCAGAGCGGTCTTAGTCTTTTTCAATAATTCGAGCTCGGCCGGCTTCAGATGGATCGCATGCCCCATGAGGCTCTTCTCACCTAGCATACCGACCTTGTGGTAGATCTCGGTGTAGCTCTTTACCTTCTTGAAGGCCGGAAACTGCTTATAGAGCTCCATGACGAACTTGATCTCGGCTGGAGTCTCACTCAGGTGCGTCTGCTTGAAGATCTTGCGCTGGTTCGCCTCTTTCGACGTCACCGTCATGGTCTCCGGATCGGTCGCAATCGCGAAGCGAGGGGTCAGGACGTAGCGGTGGCGATAGCGCTTCATGAGCTTCAGGCTAAGCTTCTGTGCGTCCTTCGGCGTCTGCGCGAGGGCCGCCGGAGACTCCATGGTCATTAGGACGTTTCCGATCAAGAGGTCGCCGCGGGCGAACTGGAAGGCGTAGTCCAGTGCGTGCTCGTGCACGGAACTGTAGCAGGCACCGCCCAGAGTGCCGACGCGCGCCAGGCGCTCGAAAAATTTCTTTGCCCGTGCCTTGGCATAGCTCTTAGAGGCAAACTTCGCCTCAGTCGGAAAGGTGTACTTGTTGAGCCATTCGAGGAGCGAGTCCTTCGGCATCATGCGCACGTCATCCTGCACCCAGTGAAAGTGCATGTCGAAGAAGGCCGGGAGGATGACTCCTCCCTTGAATTCGAAGAGGTTCGAGCGAGCAAAGTCCTCGACGTATTTGTCGCAGGCATCACGGTAGGGCAAAATTTCAACAATGTGTGCACCCTTGGCAGTCTGGGCCGTGACGAGAACGCCGTCAGGCCAGTACTCGTATGACTTGTCGTTCAGGGGATTCACAATGGCCGCTCTATAAAAAACTAACTTACGCGTCGCCACAAATCAAATTCCTTTGTACGTCATAGGCCAGCTTCGCTATGGTAGGGCCATGATAAGAATAGCGATTTTAGCCATCCTAACACTGTTTGTCTCTGAACTTCCTAAGGCCCACGCGAGCGAGCTGGAACAACGGATCGACACATTCGTGGTGCTAGAGGTAGATGCGAGCATCAACCCCGCTATCTACAATTACATTAAAACTGAGCTCGAACGCTCCCCGGAGCACCCGGGGCAATTTTTTGTGATCAAGCTTAACACCCCCGGTGGGCTCGTTAGCACAACGAAAGATATTATCACCACCATCGGCAAGAGTCCCCGTCCAGTCGTGGTATGGGTTACTCCAGAGGGGGCATCCGCGACGAGTGCCGGGGCCATCATCGCCAGCGGCGCCCACGGTCTTGTGATGAGCCCTGGGACCAACATCGGAGCCGCCACTCCTGTTATGCTGGGAGAAGACATTAAGGCCGCTGACGGCCGGGCCAAGGCGGTCAATGACCTGAGCGCACTTGTAAAATCCCTCTCCGAACTTCGAGGCCGCAATGCCGATGCCTTCGCCAAGATGATCGCCACCGCCGCCTCATTTACCTCGGAGGAAGCCAAGAAGCAGAACATCATCGACGGTATCGTTAACTCGCTCGATGACATCCGCGCCCTCTATGACAATCGCGTGATGAGCCTCGGCGGGCAAAAGCGCACGCTGAAGTTTGCGCAAGTCGTCCAGCTTGAGACCCGGAACCTCGACGCGGGCCTTAGCCTCTTGAACATCTTCGCTCATCCAACCACGGCGTATATCTTATTTATTCTCGGCGCCGCACTACTCTACTTCGAATTTCAAGCGCCCGGTGGCTACATCAGTGGAGGGGTGGGCGTTCTTTGTCTTTTGTTGGCGGGGATCGGCTTTCAGGTGTTGCCCTTGAACATGGGCGCCATCCTTCTCATGGTAGCGGGGTTTGTCCTCCTCGTGCTCGAGATTTTCATCACAAGCTACGGGCTCCTCGCTCTCTCCGGTATCGGGTGCCTTGCTGCTGGATCCCTCTTCCTGTTCCGGCACGAGGACGCGTGGCTAACAATCCAGTACTCCGCCATTTTCTCAACCTTAGCCGCCATCGTGGTGTTTATCGGATTGATCGGTTGGTACCTGGCGCGGCATCGTGCGCAGAAGATCGATTTCTTCAGCCACGCAGATCAAGAAGCAGAGGTCATTCGTCTACTCGCAGACGAGGCAGCGGGAACTCTTTATCAGGTGAAGGTGCATGGTGAGATCTGGAAAGCACGAGGCGCTGCGGGCCTCACGCCTGGAACGCGCGTAAAAGTCCGCAAAGAAAATTCTCAAGAACTAATCCTAGAGATCGTCTGACTTATTAAAGGAGTCCGCATGAGCATCGTGAGCTATCTACCGTTTTTATTCGTGATCGGAGGTCTACTCTTCAGCACTTTTAAAATTCTCAATGAGTACGAGCGAGGCGTCGTGTTTCGTCTCGGGAAGTTTGCCGGTGTCCGAGGTCCGGGCCTGATCATTCTTATTCCAGGTGTAGAGAAGATGGTCAAAGTCGACCTCCGTCTCGTGACGATGGATGTCCCAGGACAGGACATCATCTCAAAAGACAACGTGACCCTCAAAGTTAACGGTGTGGTCTACTTCCGTGTTTCGGATCCGAGCCGCGCTATCGTGAGCGTTGAAAACTACTACCACGCCACGGCCCAGATCGCTCAAACCACTCTGCGCTCGGTCATTGGCCAGTACGAACTGGACGAGATCCTCGCTCAGCGCGATAAGATCAATGCCCGTCTCCAGGAGATCCTTGATGAATTAACCGAGCCATGGGGCATCAAGGTCACTAACGTCGAAGTTAAGGCCATCGACCTTCCGGTCGAGATGCAGCGAGCGATGGCTAAGCAAGCCGAAGCAGAGCGCGAGAAGCGCGCCAAGATCATCTCCGCCGAAGGCGAACTGATGGCGTCGCAGAAGCTCTCGGAAGCGGCTGCCGTACTTGGCTCACAGAAAGAAGGCATCACGCTGCGCTACCTCGAGACGATGCGCGAGATCGCCGGCAGCTCTGGGAACACCACAACCTTCCTTCCGATTCCCATTGATTTCCTCAGTAAGTTCATTAAGTAAAAAAAAAGGCCCTCGTAAGAGGGCCTTTTTTTACCAGGCAGAGTTGCCGAGTTGCTTGTGTTGCTTTTCGAGTTTATCCAGCGCTCGTTTCTCTTCTTTGAGAACTTCGGGCTTC
>JBKHVY010000136.1:0-6887 GCA_046569805.1 Bacteriovoracia bacterium
GGTTTCGACCTCTTCGATGCTCGGCTGCTGGCCGCGCTTGAAGATCAGCTCCACGCGGATCTCGTTATCCACTGACGAGTCGATGTAGTCCTTGAGGTAATCGCGCTCCATGTGCTTATTCAGGTGGCGGTAGAGGCGCTGGGCATCGTAGCCGCGCGGGAGCTCGACAATGAAGATCTTATCGCCCACCTGCTTAAAGCCCATGCGGAAGAGCACGCGGTTCTTCTCGTCGATCTCGATCGACTCCGTATAATAGCGTACCCAAGGTTTGATCTTGCGAGGTTTAGTTCCCTCGATGAAGCCCATCATCGATTTGATGATGTCCTTGTGGTTGAAGCTCGGGATCACCGACGAGAAGCCGGTGCCGATCCCCTCGGCGCCGTTTAGGAGCATGAGCGGGAGCTTCGGCAGAAGGCCCACGGGCTCCATGACTTTTTCATCGTAGTTCGGGACCATCTGGACTTGGTTCATGTCGTCGAAGAGCAAGAGCTCAGCGACTTTTCCGAGTTTGCACTCAATGTATCGCGCGGCCGCAGCTTGGGTCTCCATGCGTTCACCGAAGTAGCCCTTCTTGTCGAGGAGCGGATAGTTGTTCGAGAAGCAGAAGTCCTGCGCCAGGTTCACGATCGAAGCCTCGACCGATTGAGGCCCGTGCGGGTGGAGCGTGAGGACGAGGCCCGTGAGCGAGCTCACTTTGATGAGCCCCTTGTTGGAGTTCTTCCACAGCGTATAAAGGATCCGGCGCTGCGAGGGCTTGAGCCCGTCCTGCAGGTACGGAATCGCGCGGTCCATCAGCGTGTAGATCTGATAGATGCGGTACTCTTCTTTGACGAGAGACGCGAGCGGCACGGAGGCCATTGAGGGGAGAAACTTTTCTTCCATGGTTATGCCCTTAACTGGTTAGCTTTCTTGAGTGCCTTAGCGCGCGCCTTGTTACCGGCGATGAGGTTGTCGAGGTCGACTTCGATCTCGTCGGAGTCGATCAACAGGTCCTTTCTGAGCTGCGATTCCTTGCCGAAGCAAGTCTCGAGCATGTCCTTAGCGGATTTCATGTCTTTCACGGTGATCTTGGTCCAGTCTTTGCGCTGAAGCACGTACTTGAATGCTTCCTGACTCATTTCGCCCAGACCCTTGTTGCGCTGGATCTCTTTGATCTTCAGATCCTTGCGCTTCTTGAGCTGCTCGAGGTCTTCTTGCGTTTCGCAGTAGAGCGTGCCCTTGTCGGTGATGACCTCAAAGAGCGGCGCCTTGGCGACCTGGATCATGCCCATCTCGAAGAGCTCGGGCCAGAAGGTGAAGAAGAAGTTCGTCAAAAGTGTGTTGATGTGGCCGCCGTCGACGTCCGAGTCCGCGAGGAAAACGATCTTGGTGTAGCGCAGATCTTTCGGATCAACTTTCTGGCCGATGATGAGGCCTATCGACGCCATGATGTCGGCGAATTCCTGGTTCTCGATGACTTCTTTGATCGAGGCCTGAGACACGTTCATGGGCTTGCCCTTGAGCGCAATGCCGCCTTGGGTGAGCTTCTCACGCGCGGAGCGAAGTCCTCCGATGGCCGAGTCCCCTTCGCAGATGAAGAGCGTACACTTCGAGCGGTCGCGGCGCTCGTTGGCGTCGAGGAGCTTTTCGATGCGCTGTTTTTTGCCTTTCTTCGCGAGCTTCGTGGCGTCCTTCAGGTCCGCGAAGCGCTGGCGCGAACGCGCGCGCTCCATGACCTGTTCGAGGTAGTCCTTGTTCTTGCGCATGAAGCGCTCGACGCCGTCTTGCATGAAGCTCTCGATGGACTTCTCCAGGAAAGCGTCGCGCACGAGCTTGCGCTTGGTCTGCGACTCGAAGCGCGGGTTCGGCATTACGATGCCGATGATGAAAGTCATCCCGGCGAGGATGTCGTTGTCGACAAGCTGGAGCTTGTCTTTCTTCGCCGTTTTTTCGAGCTTTTCTTTGAGCGAGTTAATGAAGAGGCGCTTCACGCGGTCGTGGTGGAAGCCCCCGTCGTAGGTAGGCGTCGAGTTCACGAACGAGATCATGCGCTCGCGCTCTTCTGACTTGTGATCCATGACGAGTGATAAGTGCAGATCGTATTGGGCCTTAAACTTTTTACCGCGGGCGTTGACGCCCTCTTGCACGAAATTCTGTTCGCCGAAGAGCTGTGCTCCCTCGGGAGAGATACGCTGGGCGAGCTCAAACAGACCCTTCTTGTAGAGATGCTTTTCGCCGTTGAAGTAGAACACGAGGCCCGGGTTATTGTAGGCGAGGTCAATGATGCGCTTACGTAGGAGCTCTTTGTCGATGGTGTTGTTCTTGTAGACTTCCTTCGCCACCATGAGCTCGACTTTTACGCCCGAGGGGCCCGTGAACTTCTTAGGCTTACTCTTCTTGATCTCAAGCGCGCCGTCGAGAAACTCGTAGGTCTGTTCGGTCTTGGTGTTGTAGTGGCGAACCGTGACGCGGAAGAGGTCACTGGTGAGGCAGGTGGCCGAAGCCCCCAAGCCGTTCTGACCGAGCGTACGATAGAGGAAACCCTTCTCGTCGAGATCTTCGTCGGCGAACTTCGAGCCCGTTCGGAACTCGGTGTAGACGTCCTTCATCTTCTCGACCGGAAAACCGATGCCGTTGTCTTGCACCGTGACGGTTTTTCCGTCGGCCGAGAGCGTCGTATGGATCTCGGTCACGTGCCCTCGATAGAACTCGTCGATGCAGTTATCAAGGATCTCCTCGATCGCCTTCGACTTCGCCTGGTGGAACTTAACGGTTTGAAAAGAGAGGCCTTTATCGGTATAGATATAGGTCTCGAGGTCTTCCACATCGTTGGAGCCGAACACGAGGCTGACGCGATTGCGACAGTGCCAGCGCTGGTCTTTGCTTTCGATGGCCGCTTCTTTAACTTTAGCGCCTTTGTGCTTAACTTCCTGAACCATAAGAAGAGGATTCCTTTTTCTGAGGGCTTAGGCTTTTCAGAGTAACGGGCCATGACACGGCCTGAAAAGTCATCTTGCGTTATTTAATTCCTCATTTAAAATAAAATTCGTTGTGAAAAAACTTTTTTTGGCCCTCATTCTTTTACTCAGTTTGCCGCTCTATGCGGCCCGAATCACTCTAACGAGTGCGCAAGAAAGGGAACTTCAAGAGAAGCTCAAAAGTTGGTGGCAAGGGCCCGTGAATTTTTCTTCAAGTATTCTTCAATCTGAGGTGGTGGCCTGGTCCGATGTGGAAAACGTCGGCACGGATAAACAAAAAATGATCGCCCTGGTGGCGGGCCTTCACCCAAGAAGTTGCGCCAAGGGCCTCCGGCGCATCTCGCGCTACGAGGACTACCACCAACACATGAGCTTCGTGAAAGAGTCAACGTACAAAGAGAACACCCACGATGTGCGGTTTTTACTCGAGCACATGGTGCTCCCCTTCCCCATGGTGCTGGCCTTTAAACTGCCCCGTATCCAGAGTGCTGGCGAGACGAAGTTTGAGTTCACACACGGCATTTTCAAAGACCTCAAAGGCACCATTCGCGTAGCCCCCGTGGGAAATCGCTGCTTGTATTTTTTGCGCGCCGATTGGCTAGGCACTACGACGGGCCTTGCTCCGATCATTGTTGAGACCTTCGCTCAGACGCTGGTCAAAATGGGGCTCGAACACTTGATCAGAGTCTCCTCAATCTAAAGTTCTTGGCAGATCCTCATGGCCTCCTTTACATTGGCCTCATGAAAGTTCTTCGCGTCAGCGCAAGAGACACCTATCAGCTGCGTCATAAAATGCTTCGTCCTCACGGGACGCTCGCTGATTGTGTTTTCAAAAACGATGACGACGACCTAACGTTTCATCTCGGGGCCTTCATCGACGGTAAGCTCGTGAGTGTGGCGTCGTTTTATTTCGAAAACAAAAAATCCTTCGAAGCCCAGCATCCGCACCAGTACCGTCTGCGTGGCATGGCGACCCTCCCTGAGTTCCAAGGCCAAGGACTCTCCTCGGCGCTGCTCAAGACAGCTTTCCCTTTGATCAAGGGGAACCAGTGCACACTCTTATGGTGCTACGCCCGCGAGTCGGCGGAAGGCTTCTACAAAAAAGTTGGGTTCGTCCCGCACGGGGAGCTCTTCGAAGTGCCCGTCATCGGTCCTCACAGACTGATGTCTATTGAAATCCGATAAAACGCTTACGTGCGCTCGGATGCAGGCACGTCCGCGGATAGTGCCCCTGGTTGAGCATCTCTCGCTGACGCTCCCAGCACGCTTCCTTGGTCTTGAAGGTTTCTCCAATTGAGCAAGCTAGAAGACGCGCTCCCCGGGCCAGCCGCAGACCTCGCTCTTCCTGGCACTGCGAGCGATCGAGGTCGCTCGCGCACACCCAGTGGCGATCAGAGCAATCATAGATCAAATGAGGCCCTGCGATCCATTTGTCGGAAAGCACATCAACGCTGCCGGAGATCTCCTGCGCGAACACGCTCGGTGCTCCCAAACACAAGAGAATCATTATCAAACCACGTTTCATGAGTTAACCTATCGGCACACTGCCCAGGATTTAAGAGGACAATATGGCCTACCTAATGCACGACAAATTTCGTCACCAACTCGCCTCTGCGCTCTGCCCGATCTTGCACGAGCTGGGTGCTCCGAGTGCGACGCTGGAGGAAATCTACGCTGGCTTCGCCAATACCCCCGACTCGAAGATGGGGCAGCTCGCCTTCGCACTCTTTCCTTGGGCGAAACTCACCAAGCAAAATCCCGCCCAGCTCAGTAAACTTCTCGCCGAGCGCCTTGGGGCCTCGAGCAATAAACCGGCCTGGATCGTCGAGGCGCGGGCCATGGGACCCTACGTGAACTTCTTCTTCAACGCCGGTGCGCTGGCCCGGGAGCTGCTGCCGGAAATTCTCTCCAAGGACTACTTCCGTCGCCGGATCTCTCAGGGCATGCCCAAGACCATGATCGAGTTCTCGCAGCCAAACACGCACAAAGAGATGCACGTGGGTCACATGCGTAACCTCTGCCTGGGCGATGCGCTGATTCGCCTTCACCGCTACTGCGGTTTCGATATCGTCGCCTCGACCTTCCCCGGAGACGTTGGTACACACGTGGCGAAGTGCCTGTGGTACTACAAGAACCACTGCACGGAAACGCCGCCGGAAACGCGCAAGGGCGCCTGGCTCGGCACGCTGTACACCAAGGGCCACAACAAACTCGAAGACGAGCGCGGCACTGATAAAGAAGAGACCAACCGCCAGCAGCTGACGGCGATCCTCGCGCAACTCGAGAAGAAAGAGGGCGAGTACTATGAGCTGTGGAAAGAAACACGCCAGTGGTCTGTGGATCTGATGAACGAAGTCTACCAGTGGGCCGGCGTCACCTTCGACGCCTGGTACTGGGAGTCGGAAGTCGACTCGGCGTCGGTGAAGCTCGTGCGCGAGTGGCAGCAGAAAGGACTCTTCGTCGAGGACCAGGGTGCCGTCGGCGCAGATCTCAAGGCCCATGGCCTGGGCTTCTGCCTGCTCTTGAAGACCGACGGTAATGGCCTCTACGCCACCAAGGACATCGAACTCGCCCGCCGCAAGTTCCAGGAGCGCGGGATCGAGAAGAGCATTTACGTTGTGGACCTGCGCCAGGCGCACCACTTCAAGCAAGTGTTCAAGGTACTGGAGCTCATGGGCTTCGAGCACGCCAAGGACTGCTTCCATCTCCAATACGATTTCGTTGAACTCCCCGATGGTGCGATGAGTTCCCGCAAGGGCAACATCGTGCCGCTCCAGGCGCTGGTGGATAACATGGTGGCGATGATCAAGCGCGACTACCTCGAGCGCTACCGCGGCGAGTGGAGTGACGCCGAGATCGAACAGACCGCCCAGGACGTCGCTCGCGGCGCCATCAAGTACGGCATGACTCGCATTGATCCGAGTAAAAAAATCGTCTTTGCCATGGATGAATGGCTCAAGCTCGACGGTGAATCAGGTCCCTACTTGCAGTACACGTTCGCACGCATCCAGAGCCTCGCCCGCAAGCACACGAGCACCGCCGCGGCCGACTACGCCCAACTCGTTGAAGCCCAGGAAGCGGAACTGCTGCGCCTTCTGCCGCAGTTTAACGCCATCGTGGTCCAGGCCTGCGAGCAGTACCGCCCGAGTGTCCTCACCGCCTACCTCTACGACATCGCCAAGGCCTTCAACAGCTTCTACGCCGAGTGTCCGATTGCGACTGCCCCCACAGGGCTCAAGGAAGCGCGACTGCAGCTCGCCCAGGCATCGGCCAGTGTGATCGAAGAGGGGTTAAAATTGCTCGGGATTCCAGCGCCGTTGAAAATGTAAAAAAAATGTTATGCTAGAGGTATGAAACTCACCTTTCATACCTCGACCGACGGTGTCCAGACCTTCGACGTCGAAAAAAACAGCGTGCTCGTGGGCCGCGGTTCGGCATGTGACGTGAAGCTCAAGGTTGAAGGAATTTCTCGCCAGCACTGCTTGATCGAGGTCAATCCGCGAGGTGAAATCTTCATCACTGACCTCGGAAGTGCAAACGGGGTGCTGATCGACAATCAGCGCATTCCCATCAATCGCCCCGTGGCCTATCTGCCGATTCTCTCCTTGGCCATCGGCCCAGTTCCCGCTGTCTCCATCGAAATCGGCGACATGGTCCAGATCAATCGCATCATCGACCCCGCTAAGGCCGAGGCAAAAAAAAAGAAGAGGTCTTCTGAGCCGACCGGCCCACTCTTGAAGCTCGACCTCGAGGATCGTTCACGCTCGCACTCCGGACTGATTCACCGTGGACACCAACAGGTGATCCGCCGCAAGGAGCGGGAGCCCGTGGTCAAAACCGAGCCACCCTGGATAATGGCCACCCTCGCCCTAGGGGCGATTCTCGCCTCCACCTATTTTTTGTTCTTCAAAAACTGATTCCGCTAGACAA
>JBKHVY010000137.1:0-6885 GCA_046569805.1 Bacteriovoracia bacterium
CGCCAAGATCAAAGAGTGGCAGCAGCAACAAAAAGAGTACATGACGAAAACCCTGAGGCCTGATCTATGGAACAAACGAAGCTAAGGGTCCCAGTCTATCTTGGGCTTGTGCACGGACCAGTCAAAGACAAGGCCGGCGACACGGTGACAACGTCGGTAACGAATCTCGACATCCACGATATTTCGCGCACGGCGCGCACCTTCGGCTTTTCCGGTTACTTCATCATCACGCCGCTTCAGATCCAGCACGAGCTCGTGAACCGAATTCTGGGTCACTGGGAAAGTGACAAGGGCTCGCTCTATAATCCGGATCGCACGGAAGCGCTGGCACGCACGCAGTTGGTGAACACTGTTGCCGATGCGCAGAGAGTCATTGAGGAAAAAGAAGGGAAGCGCCCGTTGACCGTGGTCACCGGAGCGAATTTAGTCGGCCATGGCGATGAAAATGCACTGGCGCAGAAGGCCATCCTTGACCAAACGCCCATCCTCCTGTTATTTGGTACAGGCTGGGGATTACTTGCCTCGATGACTGATCAAGCGGATTTCCGCTTGGGGCCCATTTTAAGTGCGGCCTTTGATGGTTACAACCATCTTTCGGTTCGCTCCGCGGTTGCTATTTATAGTGATCGCGTCGCACGAAGCCTCTGTTCCCCTTAACAATTTTCCTTCCCTCTGATTGGTAAATCGCGTGCGTTCAATTTATGGAAGATCTGTACAAGAGGTTTGTATGTCGAATCTAGTGAAGTTGGTTGAATCAAAAAACCACAACCCAAAAGTGAAGGAGCTCCCAGAGTTCCGCACCGGTGACACAGTCAACGTGGGTGTGAAAGTTAAAGAAGGCGAGAAGACTCGTACGCAGTACTTCCAGGGCACATGCATCGCCATGAAAGCTCCCGGTAACTACCACGGTCACTTCCGCGTTCGTAAGATGTCTGACGGTGTAGGCGTTGAGCGCGTCTTCCCATTCCACTCACCCGTCATCGAGTCCATCGAAGTCGTGATGAAAGGTAAGTCACGTCGCGCGAAGCACTACTACCTCCGCGACCGCGTTGGTAAGGCCGCTCGTATCGCTGTTGACTACAACCGCGAATAAGCAAAAAGTCCAAAAGGCCCCTCCTCGTGAGGGGCTTTTTTTTGCCATGACATTTGAGTCGCAATTCCTAAACAGTGCTCCCTGCTGGCTCGTCGCCAGTGACGAAGCGGGCCGCGGTCCTCTCGCAGGTCCCGTCGTCGCCACGAGCGTGGCCCTGCGGCTCGAAGGCCCGCACGAGCTTGAGGCGATTATTACAAAGCTTCGACGCGCGGGTGTGAATGACTCAAAGAAGCTCACGGCCCAGACGCGCGACGCTTTAGCAGAGCTTGTGGGACCCTGGACCCACGCCACAGTGGAAGTCGACGCTGCCACGATCGACGAGATCAACATCCTCCAGGCGTCGCTCCTGGCGATGCGCACGTCCGCGGAGAAGCTCGTTGCAAAAGACAAACACCTCCCGGTGGTGTGGCTCATCGATGGCCACCGCGCACCGAAGGACGCTATGAAGGACTGGTCAATTCACCCCATCGTGAAAGGGGATGCGAAGAGTGCCCTCATTGGTCTTGCTAGCATCTACGCCAAGGTTCACCGTGACCACCGCATGCAAGAGCTCCATCGCACTTATCCCGTCTACGGCTTCGACCGCCACGCCGGCTACCCGACGGCGAAGCACCGAGAACTCATTGAGGTCCACGGGCCCTCGCCCATCCACCGCAAAACCTTCAAGGGCGTGCGCGAATTCCTTGCGCGGTAAGGCGCGAGAAAAATTTTTCTCTACGGATTTTCACCGTGAAGCCATTCCCGTTTTACTCGCACCCGTCGTTCTTCGTTCCTGGGGAGTAGGGCAGTGCGATCTGGTCAGGTTTTGCCCGCGGCGGCGCGAGATCCTTATCCTCGAAGTGAAAGGAGAAGGACGCTTGCTCTCGTCAGCGCAACGAGTGCGGCTTCTCGCAGCGGCACAGTTCGTGGCGAAGCTCCTCGGCGCGAGCGCGCGCATCGAGGTCTCGGGCCGCAGTTGAAGTTTGCCAAGGATGCGAAACTCCATTACCCTTTTAGTATGAAAACACTTCGCATGATGCTTTTTGTTGTTCTCTCATTCACGCTCGCCGCACTTCCGTCGACTGCGCAAGCTCAGGCCACCGCTGGCGCTGGCGGGATTCCTCCGCGCGCCAAGGCGTTCTTACTCGTGAGCGGCTACGGCGCGGCCGGCGGCGCACTGCTGGGGCTTGCGAGCATGGCCTTCGGTACCTCTCCGCGCGCGATCGCTCAAGGAGCCTCGCTCGGCCTCTACGCGGGTATCCTCTTCGGAACCTACGTCATCGTTTCGCACCACCAGCGCAGCACCAACAACGGCTACGACCGCAACTCGCCCTACGGTGACGACGCTCCGGACTACCAGGACTACGGTGAAGAAGAGTCGCCCGATACGAAGGGAGGCTTCTTCGATTCGTCGTACCACCAGCTCCAGATCGGCGAAACACTTGCCCAGGGCCAGAGCTACCGCATGCTAGAAACAAAAAAGGGGAGCCCGCTGCCCCCCTTACAGGTAAACGTTTTCCGCTACAGCTTCTAGTTCTCGAAGGTCCGGCTGCGGCCCTGGAAGCGGTTCATGCTCTCCGTCTCGTCGGAGTCGAAGTTCATGTGGTCGGCGATGTGCTGCGTCTCGTCCAGGCCATAGAGGCGGAAGACCTTCACGAACTCGAGCTTCACGTTGTCGAGGGAGACGATGCGCTGGTTGTGGTCCTTGAGGAGCTTCAGCGTCTCGACGAAGTGGCAGATGCCCGAGGAGCCGACGAAGTCGATGGCCCCGAGGTCGATGGTGATGCGCGCGTTCGGGTGGCGCACGGCGAGGGTCTGCAGCTCCTGGCGGAAGGGGATACTGTGCTCGTAGTTCAGGTCTCCCTGCATGTGAATCACAATGTTTCCTTGGGCACAGCGAGTGACTTTGGCCTGCATACTCATCTTTTTCCTTTTCCGTCGTCCTGACGGGATCATTTTCTTATGGTACCACTAAACTCTGGCCTCTCCTGAGAGGGCAAAAATTGCAAACGCTGCTCGAAGGAGTGCCGATGGCCCGCCTGATTCTCCTCAACATGCCAATCGGCAACATGGCCGACATGACCGCACGGGTACGCGACGCGCTCGAGACGGGCACGTACTTCGCGGTGGAGGACACGCGCTCGTTCCGCGAGACCCTGCACAAGCTCGGGATCAACTCGCAGGCGAAGCACATCCTCTCGCTGCATGATCAGAGCTCCGACGCGAAGTTCGAGCGCCTGCTCGAGGTCGTCTGGCAGGGACACGACCTCTTCGTCGCCTCCGAGGCGGGGAGCCCGATCCTCTCGGACCCCGCGTTCCCGCTGGTGCGCCTGGCCTACGAGAAGGGCGTCGAGGTCGACACGTTCTCCGGCATCAGTAGCGTCACCGCGGCGCTCGAGCTCTCGGGCCTGCCGCCGCTGCCGTTTAGCTTCCACGGCTTCCTCTCCCGCGACGAAGGTAAGATTCGCAGCTACCTCCAGAACCTCGGGGCCGGCACGCACGTGTTCTTCGAGGCGCCGGGCCGCATCCGCCAGACGCTGGAGATCGCCGTCGCCCTGTGGCCCGAAGCGGAGTTCGCCGTGGTCAAGGAGATGGGGAAGACCTTCCAGAAAGTGCGCCGGTTCCAGGGATCCGAGGGGCCAGTGGCCCTCGATGAGATGATGGAGCGGGGCGAGTTCGTGTGGCTGGTGCACCTGGCGCAGGACCAGAGGCCCCGGGTGCCGGCGAATGTCGTACAGGCGGCGTTGGATATTCTCTCCCACGGGGCGGGTAACAAGGTCCTCTCGCGCCTTCTGGGGGAGATTCTCGAGCGGCCGGCGAAGGAAATTTATGCCGAACTCTCTCGAGGTGCAAAAGACTAGCGCGAAGCACCTCGCGGCCTTAGACTTTTATGAATGAAAGTAAAAATCCTCGGCGGCCATGGCGGCGTCACCATCGGGTTTCAAGCGACCTCCTACTTGATCGATGATAAATTTCTGATCGACGCGGGCTCCGTTGCGTCTACGCTCTCGATCGAGAAGCAGAGCCACATCGACAACATCCTGATCTCGCACCCGCACTTGGACCACATCAAGGACCTCGCGTTCCTGTGCGACAACTGCTTCGGCATGCGCCCGGCGCCCTTCGAGGTCTGGTCGCACAAGACTGTGCGGGATCTGATCAAAACGCACCTCTTCAACGAAACCATCTGGCCCGACTTCTCGCAGCTCCCGAGCCCAGAGAAGCCCACTATCCGCTTCAACGAGCTAAGGCCCGAGGAGACGCGCGACATCGGCGGCTACCGCGTGACCGCGATTCCCGTCCAGCACCCGAGCGACGCCATGGGGTTCATCCTCGAGAAGGCGGGGAAGGCGATCCTCTTCACCCTCGACACCGCGGCCACCTCGCGCATCTGGGAAGTCGCGCACGGGTTCCCGGGCCTCAAGGCGATTTTTACGGAAGTGAGTTTTCCAAACAAGCTCCAGAAAGTCGCAGATGCCAGCGACCATCACACGCCACAGACGCTGGCGCTTGAACTGAAAAAAATGCCTCCCGGCGTGCCGGTGATCCTCACGCACCTAAAGCCAAACTTCCGCGGCGAGCTCGAGCAGGAAGTGGCGGAGCTCAACGAGCCCCGCATCCAGGTCCTCCAGCGCGATGGCATGGAGTTTAACTTCTAGTTGATCCCCTGAAGGAAAATGTCCGGGGCCGAGGGAAGTGGTGGCATCGGCGCCATGGGAGCAGGTCCTCCGCCTCGTGGCGTGGCTGGCTCTTTCGCGCCGATCTCGACCTCTTTTTCACAGCTAAATGCTTTATCGCCTTCAGACACGTAGCTGACTTTGATTTTTTCTTTGCGGGCCTTACTCGTTTTCTGAATCACGGCACTCGCGGCGGTCTTGCTTCCGTCCTTGACCTTGAGGCCCAGGCCTTCGAATTTTGCGGCCGTCTTAGGGGCGCTCTTCTCTCCCTGCCCCTGGACCGTGACGTCCAGAACTTCCTGGCCCTGCTCGTTAACGGCCGTCATGGACTGGATAAGACACGTTCCCGTTTCAGGTGTTACGGTGGCGGGTGGAGGAGTTTCCTCTGCCGCGGGCAGCGGGATGGCCGCTTCGCAGGTGACATTGGATTTCGCAGGGTCATCAGTTGAAGTGACCATGGCAGTAATGCTGACGGGCCCTGTCTGCTCGGCGGGAGCGGTGAACTCAGGAGTTTCTTTCTCCTCTGCGCCGAACTTCCATTTCGTGGTGATGGCAAGACCAGCGGGTTGTGGTTCAACCGTCGCCGTGACGATGAGTTTACCGTTTTCGATCTTCGCACTCGCCCCATCTGCAATCTTGCATGCCGTGATGGTCTTGCTCACGATCGCCGTGTGCTCATCGTTCGCTGCGCGACAGGTGAGTTCGCGCTCACCGACTTTCAGTTTCGCGGAAAGTCCGACGCGTGCCTTACCACCCGGCGCGGGGACTTTACCGGTAAATGTGACGGTGCCCTCAGTGGTCTGCGGTGTGGCTCCGTCGAGAGTCCAGCTGACTTTGTTATCTGTGATGCTGGCGGTTGCATCTGACAACGTGAGTGTCGCGGAGAAGTTCATATCTTGACCCTCCAGCATGCCCGGAGTCACAGCGATGGAACAAGTTGTCTGGACCACCGGTGGAATGACCAAGGGGCAGTGAGAGAGGCCGCCGATCTGTTGGCCTACGGGAAGCACGCACTCGATGCTGCGACTAGGGTCCTTGAGCTTCTCAAGGCAGTTGTCGAGCGGCGTGATGCCATCGAGACCTCTCCACTTGTTCGCCGCTGTACCGGCCTCATAGGGGAGAGTATCTTTGTAGCGCGAGAGAACCGTTTCGTACGGCTCTCCTGACCTCCCTACGCTTTCGGCACTGATCATGTCTGAGACGTTGTTACTGAACTCCGACAACGCCGAGAGGTCTCGGGCAAGGACCTCAACGTTTGAGGGATTGATCACGAAGCAGGCATTCGCAGAATTATTCTGCTTCATGCGCTGGGCGATGTGCTGGGTCTGGGTGAGGAGAGAATAGCAAGTGCGCTTGCCCTTCATGTAGTCAAAGTAGCCCTGGGCGATCTGGACGTTGTATCCGTCGTTGGCGGCGTTCTGCTGACAAACACAGGTATTAAAAATAGTCTGCACGACCTTATTGAAATTCGTCGCGGCACCAGGGGTCGTGCTAAGGCGAGCAATCATGCGATCGAGCCTGGCTTCACCGGCGGTCCCAAGATTATTAAACTCCATCAAACAGGCGAGCGAGGCGTTGTGGTCGTGGACCTTATTCGTGTTCACGCAGAAGGGTTTGTCGCTTTCGTCGGAGCCGAAGATGTCGGGGTTACACGCCTGCTTTGAGGACGGACAATGGCGCTGCGTGCGCTGGTAGTTCGCGCGAACGCCGGCGTCCTTCGAGAGCTGGGGTCTGCGACAGACCGGCTTCCCACCGACGCGCTCATAGGTGGAAAACCAACCAGCGTACAAGCAAGCTTCGGAGGCCTGGGCCTGAGCTGCGTAGGCTTCACTGATGATCAGTTGATTTAGGATCTGGCGCAGGACTTGAACCTGCTTCTGCTCTTCAAGGGATTTGACACCCACCGTGGCTTCCATTTCTGCCACGGTACGCATGATGAGTTTAAGGTAAGCATGTTGGTCAGCACGATCTAATTGCAGAAAAGCTTTGTAGTCGATCACCGAGAAACCCAGTGAGTCGATCTGTGCTTTCGCACTGGCCGGGAGCACAAGGCCCAGGGCCAAAAGAAGGGAAAACAAAACTTTCATAAGTACCACCCTGAAGGCGTATCGGTCGTCAGGACACCTGTCTTAATAG
>JBKHVY010000138.1:0-6873 GCA_046569805.1 Bacteriovoracia bacterium
CGGTGCCGTCGCCGACGGCGGCGGCAACTACTTCTACGATCAGTCCGAGCACGTCTTCATCGACCGCTTCGAGAACGGCTGTCCGTACGACATCCAGGAAGCCACAAGAACCGCACTCGCCTCAGCAAACGCTGATCAGGTTCACTACGAGCGTTCGACCGGTGAGTGCCGGTACTCGAACGGGGAATCGTGGCTTGCGATGAGTGGCGGTTCGAGTCTTCTCTCGACCCGGCCTGCGCTCGCGATGAACGTCGCGCAGCTGCCGCCGCTCTCGAACCTCACGCGCTCCCAGGCGCGGGCCTTCTGCTCCGGCGAGAAGCCGAAGTGTAATGGCCTTGACTGCGAAGTCGTGGAAAGTGCCACTTGGTTATCAAAGACGCGGGACCTTCCGGTGCGGCGAGAGATGATGATCGGGAGCATGTGGGATCCGAACATCAACACCACGAACCGCGAGAACTGGGAGAACAGCGGAAATCCATTGCTTGGAGCGTGTAACGGCAACGCCGCCGGAAGTCTTGCTGCCACGGCGACGCCCACTGATAGTGAGTTCTCGCTTGCAGCTGGCATTCGGGCACTCCTAAATAGTGGCGCGCGCACGGTCAACTGCGCTTCCCGGTACAACCTCGTTAACACAATGGGGAACGTCGGAGAGTGGCTGGCGGACGAATTGAGTTGCACGGACCAAGGTGACGATACCGCGCACTGTACACTCCTGAGTACGGCGACGACCGCGGCCGCGAACCGCGATGCCCTGGCGGCGAACAACTCGTTTAACCGAACCTACCTCTTCACGGCTGGTGCCCTGCCATCGCAGGCCGCCGCCCTCGAGATCGACATTCCGTTGAATCGCAAGATGTCCGAGCTCTTCGCGAATCCTGCGGGCTCGTTTAACCGCATGCACTTGGGCCTAGGTCTTCCGTTCGAGGACAGCGCTAACGGTGCACTGCTCGGTGCCCCGAACATCAGCACCAGCGCCAATCCGCCGAGCTCGCTCTTTCCGAGCTACTTCGGAGACGACGAGTTCTACTTCGCCTTCAGCAGCAATACTACCGTCGACGTTGCGACTCGCTATGCTCTGGTTCACGGCGGAAGCTGGCGTGGGTTGCATCCAACGAATAGCATCGTACCGCGGGCCATCGGACGTTTTGCCCTCGAGATTCGTCAAGATGCGAGTGCAACTACTCAGGTCGGGCATCGTTGCGTCGTAAGAATTCCAAGCGGCCCTTGACGTTGACGAAGGCGTAACCATCTTGTCTCCTAGAAGGACTTAATCTAGGAGGCTTCCATGAACAAGTTTGATCAAGTCGTCACCGGTGCCCTCGACATTGCTCAGTCGGAAGCGCTCAAGCGCCGGCACCCGGAGCTACACGCGGAACACCTCCTGTGGGGTCTGACACAGAATAAGTCAAGCTACGCCCATCGAGCGCTTAAGGAACAGCAAGGGGATATTGAGCAGCTCATGGCACGCCTGCCGCACACCACGGGGACGGTGACCCTCGAAACCTTGAGACCCTCGGCGAAGCTTCAGGAGTGGTTGACCCACGCCGGAGGCCATGCGGCCCAGCAGGGGCGCGGAGAGATCGCGGAGAAGGATCTTTTGAACGCGCTTCCCCGTATATTCCCAAACCTTAAAGTGGATTACCAAAAGTTCCAGGACGTGAACGAAGAGGAAGAGGTGCCGAAGTTTTTGATCAACCTCAACGAGCTCGCACAGAACGGCAAGCTCGATCCGGTCATTGGCCGCTCGAAAGAGATCCGCGCCGTCATGGAGATCCTCGGTCGTCGCTCGAAGAATAATCCGGTCTTGGTGGGCTCTGCGGGTGTCGGGAAGACCGCCATCGTCGAGGGCCTCGCCGAACAGATCGTGAAGGGCTCGGTGCCCGATGTGCTGCGCGGGAAAACCGTATACTCACTGGAGATGGGCTCGCTCATGGCCGGCACCAAGTACCGCGGCGACTTCGAGGAGCGCATTCAGAGTCTCTTGAAGTTCATCAAGGGACAGAACGGTCAGGCGATTCTCTTCATCGACGAGATTCACCAGCTCATCGGCGCGGGCCGCACCGACGGCGCCATGGACGCGGCGAACCTCCTGAAGCCCGCGCTCGCCCGCGGCGAGCTCCACTGCATCGGCGCCACCACGCAAGACGAGTTCCAGAAGTACATCCTCAAGGACCCGGCCCTCGAGCGCCGCTTCCGGCCAGTACCCGTGAACGAGCCCTCGAAGGAAGACGCCATCGAGATTCTCATGGGCGTGCGCGTGAAGATGGAAGCGCACCACGGGATCAAGATTTCCGAGGACGCGATCTACGGTGCCGTGTTCTTGTCAGATCAGTACATCACCGACAAGTACCTGCCGGACAAGGCGATTGATCTGATCGATGAAGCGGCATCGAGCCTTAAACTTTCCGCCGAAGCGATGCCTGCAAAACTCGTGGAGCTGGAAGCCGAGCTGCGCTCGAAGCGCGTCCTCTCGCAGATCGAGAAAGACAACAAGCAACTGGCGAGCGACATCGAGGTCCTGCAGAAGCGCTTCGACGAAGAGAAGGCGATCTGGGAAAAAGAGGTCGCCGTGCTCAAGAACGTGTCTGAAGTGAAGGCCCGCATTGATCGCCTGAAGTTCGAGCTCGAGACCGCCGAGCGCCGCCAGAACTACGAGGAGGCCTCGAAGATCAAGTACTCGATCCTGCCGGAGGCGGAGAAGCAGCTCTCGCAGTTCCAGCACGACTGGGTCCTGGGCCAGAAGCACGTGGCGAGCGTCATCGCGCGCCAGACGGGCATCCCGGTCGAGAAGATCCTGAAGTCCAAGCAGGAGCACATCCTAAAGCTCGAGGCCTTCCTGAAGGAGCGCGTGTTCGGCCAGCAGGAGTCACTGAAGGAAATCAGCGAGTGCCTGATCTCCTCGCACGCGGGCCTCACCGCCGAGAACCGGCCGCTCGGGTCGTTCCTGCTGCTGGGTCCCACGGGCGTCGGGAAGACGGAGACGGCGAAGGCCCTCTCGCAGTTCTTCTTCGACAACGAAGACAACATGGTCCGCCTGGACATGTCGGAGTTCTCGGAAAAGCATAGTGTGGCAAAACTCATCGGTGCGCCGGCCGGCTACGTGGGCTACGACGACGGAGGAGTCCTGACCGAAGCCGTGCGCCGCAGGCCCTACAGCGTGATCCTCTTCGACGAGATCGAGAAGGCGCACCCGGACTTCGCGGACATCCTGCTCCAGATCCTGGACGACGGCCGCCTGACCGACAACAAGGGCCGCACCGTGAGCTTCAAGAACTGCGTGCTCATGCTGACCTCGAACTCGAAGAATCCAGAACTGGATTTCAAGCCCGAGGTCCTGGGCCGCATGGACGCGGTCTTAACCTACCGCTCGCTCGACAACTCGATCATGCGCCAGCTGATCGACAAGCAGCTGAAGCTCCTGAACGAGCGCCTGAAGGGCAAGAAGCTCCAGATCGCGCTGGATCTGGCCGCCTACAAGACCCTGGGCGAGCAGGGCTACGACGCCACCTACGGCGCGCGCCCCTTGAACGCCGTGTTTAACCGGCTCGTTACGCGACCGCTCTCGCGCTTGATCCTCGAGGACAAGCTCCCGAGCGGAGAAGTGAAACTCAGCTGGGACGGCCAGCAGATGAGCATCGTTTAGGCGCGACGGAATTGAGAACCTAGGCCACAATGGGTCCCATGAGAATCATTCTTCTTCTGGGGCTCCTTGTGGCCTGCTCAAACGCTCCGTATAAGATCTCCGACCACTACGACGGAAAGAAGTTCTTTAACCCCTGGGGCGTGAACAACAAGAAGACGCTGTGGGACCTCGCCAAGTGGAACTTCTACGGCCGGCGCGCCACCTGGCCCAAGTCCGTCCCGAACCCGGAACTCAAGCTCCTGCCTCAACCCACCAGTGGGGTGAACATCACCTGGGTCAACCACTCGACCTTCCTCATTCAGACGCCCACACTCACGATCCTCACGGACCCGGCGTGGTGCGAGCGCACGAGTCCCGTCAGCTTCGCAGGGCCCAAGCGCATCCGGGCCGTGGGGATCCCCTGGGAGAAGCTCCCGAAGGTGGACGTCGTGGTGGTGAGCCACAACCACTACGACCACATGGACATCGACTCGCTCGTGACACTTTCGAAGCGCGACGGGGCGCTGGTGCTCGTGCCCTTGGGGGACGCGGGCTGGCTCCGAGAGAAAGGTGTGACGAACATCGCCGAGAAAGACTGGTGGGACGTGACGACCGTCGCCGGTGCGACGTTCACCTTCCTGCCGGCGCAGCACTGGTCGGCGCGCTGGCTGTGGGACAAGAACGAGAGCCTCTGGGGCGCCTGGGGCATCGACGTCGAGGGCGTTAAGCTCTACCACGCCGGAGACACGGGCCTAGGCCCCCACTTCAAAGAAACGCGCGAACGCTTCGGGACGCCGGACCTGGCGATGCTGCCGATCGGCGCCTACGAGCCGCGCTGGTTCATGAAGGAGATGCACATGAACCCGAGCGACGCGGTCGAGGCGTTTAAGATCCTCGGGGCGAAGCGCGCGGTGGGGATGCACTTCGCGACGTTCCAGCTCACGGACGAAGAGTGGGATCGGCCCGTGCGCGATCTCGCCCAGGCCCTCGAGGCGCAGCAGGTGCCGCCGGAGGCGTTCTTCGCACCGACGATCGGAGAGAGCTTTCGGCTCAGTTCACCGTAAGGGAAAAGTGCCGCTGAATCCGGTCCTTCTCGTCTTGCGAGAAGCGGTTTCCGTCGATCGAGAGGTGGCCTAGGTTCTGCATCTTTTCGAGCACACTCGGGAAGCGCGTGAGCTCGTTCGAATCAAGGTTGAGGCGCTTAAGAAGTCGAAGATCCACGAAGCTCGGCGGCAGGTCCGTTAGTTCGTTTTGTGGCAGGTGGAGCTCCGTGAGGGACGTGAGTTCTCCGACCTCGAGCGGAAGCTCGGTGAGACCACAAGACTTGAGTGTCAGAAACTTCAGCGGCGCGCGCGTGCCGCCGATGCTCAGGCGCAGGGGCTGGAGCGGCGTCTCGAGGACCTTTAGGTTCTCGAGGCGCGGGAGGCGAAACAAGTCCGCCAGCGAGCCGCGAAACTTCGGGGCGCGCAGCTGCAGTACGCGCAGCTCGCTCCAGCCCGTGAGCGTGTGCGGAAGCTCTCGGAGCGCGGGCGCTTCGAGGTAGAGCTCCTGCAGCCGGGGAAAGTCGAAGAGCGCAGCGGGGAGTCGCTCGTCCTTGAGCGTGAGCTTCAGGCCCGTGACGAGCTCGCGCACTTTCTGCGCGGAGGAGAGGTTTTTATAGAGTGCCATCGACGTGATCTCCCGGGATCCCTAGATAGTAAAGGATGGCCGTCATGGGCCCGTGGGACAGGCACAGCCGTGCCGCGGCTCGAACCTTAGGCTTCGCGTGGTAGGCGACGCCCACGCCCGCCCGCGCGAGCATGGGAAGATCGTTCGCGCCGTCACCGATCGCCACGACTTGCGAGAGCGTGAGCCCTTCCTGGCGCGCAAGCTCCTCGAGGATGCGCGCTTTCTCTTCGGCGTTGATGATCTTTCCCGACACGCGTCCAGAGAGCTCGTCGCCGGTGAACTCGAGCTCGTTGGCGAACGCGAAGTCCATGCCAAGTTGGCGGCGCAAAGCTTCGGCGAAGACGGTGAAGCCCCCCGAGACGATGGCCGTTTTTATTCCGAGGGCCTTCGCCGTCTTGAGGAACGCTTCGACGCCTGGGTTTAGCGGCAAGCGATCGTGCACGTCTTTCAGCGCCCTCCGGTCAAGGCCCTGCAAGAGCGCCACGCGCTCAGTGAGGGACTGGTCGAAGTTCAGCTCTCCGTTCATCGCGCGAGCGGTGATGGCCTTCACGCGATCTCCCACGCCCGCCAGCACGGCGAGCTCGTCGATGACCTCGGCCCCGATGAGCGTCGAGTCCATGTCGAAGACCACCAGGCGCTTGGGCGTGCGATCCGCCGGCAAGTTCAGGTGCGCGATGTCGGTGTGATGTCGCTCGCTCAGCTCTTCAAGCTTCAGCTTGAGGGCTTCGTTGAAAGGAGGAGACACGCTGACGTCGAGTGCTACGACGTTAGTTTGAGAGAGGGCCCTGAGACCTTTGACTGATTCACCCAAAAGCGCAAAGAGCTGCTGGAGAAAATCCACCGAGATCCCTTGGGGCGCGACACAAGTAAGCACGCGGGTGTGGAGTCGTTCTGTCCAGCCAGGCACGAACCGCACCTCGAAGCTTGCCTCTGAGACCTGGAGGTTCTCGAGCGGGCCCTGGGCGACTTGGGCCCGGAGGGTTTCGTAGAGGGCAGTGCGGCTCGAGCTCGTGATGTGGGCGAGTTCCATAGCTCCTCAGTGGCCTTTGAGTTTCTTCTTCTCTTCGCGCTTATGCTTGAGCTGCCGGACCATGTCGAGCGAGTAGGCGATGGCCGATCCTAGAGAGAGGATCGCCGCGATCCACATGCAGACGGTGCCGATGGTGAGCCACGGGACGCCGAGCCACGGGTAGCCGATCATCACCATGGGAATGGCGACCATCTGGAACCCCGTCTTCCACTTGCCGCTCTGGCTGACCGGAATCGAGAAGCCTTCACTCATCGCGAGGAGACGCAGGGAGGTGATGTACATTTCGCGCAAGACGAGGACGATCACCACCACTGGATGCACGCGGCCCAAGGCGGCGAGCATGATGAGGCAGGAGACGACGAGGAACTTATCGGCGAGGGGATCGAGGAAGGAGCCGAAGACCGTGACGATGTTCCGACGTCGCGCGATCCAGCCGTCGAGAAAATCCGTGATCGAGGCGACGACGAAGGCCCAGGTGGCCACGTGGGAGAGAACCCGGATCTGGATGGTCCCGGTGCCGTGCTGCGGATTTTGAACGAAGTAGAGGGAGAGC
>JBKHVY010000139.1:0-6670 GCA_046569805.1 Bacteriovoracia bacterium
GTTGGCGCCATGCAGTCCCGTGCAGGCGACCTCACCGACGGCGTAGAGCCGATGGAGATTGGTGCGACCCAAGAGGTCCGTCTTAACTCCGCCGCAGGTGTAGTGGGCGGCGGGCACCACCGGGATCGGCGCCTTGCTGATATCGATCCCGTTCTCGAGGCAGTGCGCGTAGATGGTAGGGAATCGCTGCTTGAGCCACGCTTCGGGTTTATGACTGATGTCGAGGTACACGCATTCGGATTTGGTTGAAATCATCTGATCGACGATTGCCCGAGAGACGATGTCGCGTGGTGCGAGCTCCGCGTCCGGATGGTAGCGCGCCATGAAGGCTTCGCCACTCGCGTTGAGCAGCTTCCCTCCCTCGCCTCGGAGTGCCTCGGAGATCAGGAAGCGCCGATGTGAGGCCCGGTCAAAGAGAGTTGTGGGATGGAACTGCACAAACTCCATGTTGGCCATGAAGGCACCGGCCCGCTTGGCCATCGCATGGCCATCGCCTCGTGCGCCTTCAGAGTTTGAATTGTGGAGATATATCGCCCCGATCCCGCCGGTCGCCAGCACTGTGTACTTTGCCATGATCTTTCGGACTCGCTGCCCTTTCTGATCCCAGAGGTACGCCCCGACGACCTGGTCGGTTTCGTAGCGCTGCTTAATATCGACCCCGTGGTGGGTCGGCGTGATCAGATCGATCGCCGTGTGAGACGTGAGGAACTCGATGGTCGGAAAGCGCTCTTTGTCGTCGATGTGCTTCATGAGGGCAATCTGAATGGCCTTTCCCGTCATGTCACCATTGTAGATAATCCGATCCCGGGAGTGTGCGGCTTCACGCGTGTAGAGGAGGTCGCCGCTTTCGTCGTGGGCGAACGGAGTATGAACCTTATCGATCAAGATCTCTTGGACGATGTCACCCGAGCGACTCGCGAGCATTTCCGCGGCGGGCAGATACGATGTTCCACCGCTTGCGCGCATGATGTCCTTGACGAGGTCTTCGCGATCGAGCTTCTCGTCGGAGCTAAAGATGATTCCTCCCTGTGCCCACATCGTATTGGTCACTTCGGGCCTTGACTCCCGAGTAACGATCGTTACCTTGACCCCGCTTTCTGCGAGTTTCAGTGCCGTCGTGAGACCTGCGATGCCGGTTCCCATGACCAGGACATCCGTGTAGAGATCACTCATAGCGACTCCGGACGAAACTTAAAGGATATGTCGACGGGTGGCGGAGCCTGTGTCAAAGATCCACTGCTAACAGCGTCGATGCCAGGGATCATGAAGTCACGGATGTTGCTGCGGTTAACTCCGCCTGAGACCTCGAAGAACTCTCCAGACTTTTTTGTTCCACAGATGCGCCTGAGGTCTTCTGGTGAAAAATTATCTAACAGGAAATGAGTCACGTTCATATTACGGGCGACCTCGAGCTCTGCGAGGCTATGGATTTCGAGGATCAAGGTTTTATAGGGCTGCCGCAGGTCTCGAAAAAACTTCACTGCTCCTTCGATCCCCATAAGCTCTTTGTGATTATCTTTAATCATCCATGAGTCGACCTGCGTGAAGCGGTGATTACTCCCGCCACCGATCACAACGGCGTACTTCTCCAGAGCGCGCAGGCCCGGCGTCGTCTTCCGTGTATCGAGGATCTGGATTCCATGATCTCGAGCAATCTCAACCAACTCATGCGTCGCTGTTGCGACAGAGCTCGCACGATGAAGGAGATTGAGCGCAAGACGCTCACCCGTGATGGCCACGTCCCAGGTCAACGTTATTGGAATCTCGATTTCGGTACCAGTGCTAAGCTCTTTACCCTCATAAGACTGGAGGGCCTTCAACCCAATACCAAGTTCCGGAGAAAGTCGCTCAAAGACGGCACAAAACCAAGGTAAGCCAGCGAAAATAAGATTTGATTTGATTTTAAGATGGGCTTTAACAGGATGCTTAGGGAGCTTATGCCAGTACATGCCACCGTCACCAAGACCGTCTTCCTTGAGCCAAGCATCAATGTCCGCCATCATCTGATTCTGCATAGCACCTAGCTATCCAATTTCTTCTCGAAAGGCCATAGAAGCTTCCACAACAGCGGATGAACCATCTGTCATTACGAGTTCTTAACGCAATCAGGTGTCGGCATCAGTTTTGCTTCATACCGACTCATGAATCGCTATGCTTGTTTCATTTTTTTGAGTTCGATCCTATTTTTTGGGTTCTTCAAGGCGCCTAAGCCTTTCCGCACCCAAGAGAAGATCCACTTCGAATCAATCCTGAGGGGGCTTCCAGCACCTAGCAACCAGGGTGCGGCCCTGTGGCGAGGCCTGGTCGTAGGAGACACGCGTGGCTTGAGCCGATCCGAAATACGGACGTACTACCAATTGGGCTTGGGTCACCTCTTCACGCCCTCAGGCATTCATCTCGCGACTTTGAATCCTCTGTGGTCACGAATTCGTTGGGTGACCCCCCTGTTCTGCCTCATCGCCTTGCTGGCCCTCGCGGCTCCAGGCTTCGGGGCGCTCTCACGGGTCTCATTCGTCAAGGCCCTTCCAAAGCCTTGCTTTTCCTTCGCAACCTTTATGCTCGTTCTGTGTCTAGAGGGAATCTTTAACTCTTGGTCGTCCAACGCTCTGAGCTGGACCTGTAGTTGGTTATTTCTGGGCGTAAGTTGGTTCGCGCCCAAAAGGCAAAGAATCCTATGGTTCGTATTGGCGCAACTTCTTCTATGCTGGGTACTCTCGAAGCCCTTTTCCATGATCTCACCCATCGTGAATCTGTTGGTTGGACTTCCTCTCGCGGTGCTATTTCCGATCACACTCGCCTTAAGCCCCGTCCCTTCCTTTGGCGTCCACGACTTCGTTGTCGAGCTACTCCAGAGACTACACTTAGCGATTGTATGGGTTGACGGCGTTCACAGCTGGGTCCCCGCCCTCACGCCACACTTTGGGCATATCCTGTTGCTGCTCGTTTGGATTCTTACAAAAGGGCGAAGCAAAATCCTCTCGGCGAGCCTTATCCTTCTCTTGTTAGGCCAACCCGTAAATGGCTTTCCTCCGAAAGGACCCAGTACGCACAAGTGGGAAGTCGTGCTTCCGAGAGAGGCGCAGGTATCGAATGGGGTTACGATTTCGAATGGGTGGAAATGTCGGCCAAAATGGAGAGAGAACCGGTGGGAAATCATGTGCCGCCCCTCAAAGAGAGGCGGCACAAGAGGAACTAGGAAACTTTCATTGAGGAGATGAGCTTCTCAAAGGTCTTCTCTTCGCGGATCGCGTACATCAGATTCCGCTTAACGTTAGCGTTCGACTTGTAGAAGTGAGCGATGTCATCGCGCTTCATGCCTGATTGCGCAACCATTTCGTCGAGCTTCACTTCCAGGTCAGCGTCTGTGGCTTCGATGTTGAACTGTTTCGCAAGCTTGTCCAGGATCAGGCCAGAGCGAACCTGGAACTCCGCTTTCTGAGTCACGTCAGCTGTCCAGCGTTCGAAGTACATGTCGAGCATCTGATCGTTGAAGCCCTGCTGCTTAAGCGTGCGAGCAATATCTTGCTTCACGCTTTGCTTCTGGTCTTCGATCAAGGCCTGCGGGACATCGAACTTATTTTCTTCGATGAGCTTCTCGAGGATTTCCTGGTGAAGCTTCGCTTGGACTTCGCGCTTCTTCTGAACCGCTAGGCGCTCTTTTGTTTTTGTATTGAAGTCAGCAGCTGACTCGTAACCAAACTCTTTCGCGAGCTCGTCCGTCAACTCAGGGAACTTGCGGTCTTTGATCTCGAGAAGGTCTACCTTGAACTTGACCGGCTCGTTTTGGAGGTCCGTCTCGTGATAGTCGCTCGGGAAATTGAGTGCGATGACTTTAGTTTCACCCTTCTTCATGCCGATCATGCCGTCTTCGAAACCAGCGATGAACTGGTTCGAGCCGATCTCGAGCATGTAGTCCGTCGCCTTCATGTTGTCTGGCTTTGACCCATCCTTGCGTTCGCCTTCAAAGTTCAAGACAGCGTGCTGTCCCTTTTTGAGGGTTGCACTTGGATCAGTAACCTCAAGGAGCTCCGCCTTCGAAGCGAGGAACTGCTTCTTGGTGTTCTCGATGTCGTCGGCAGAAACTTTGTCGTCGTCTTTCTTGAAGGTTAATTTACTGAAGTCCTTGAGTTCGAACTCAGGAATGATCTCAACAGTTGCTTCGAAGGCAACTTTCTTTCCGGGCTCGTACTGAGTGTTGCCGAATGATGGGTAGCCTACAGAGCGAATGTTTTCTTTCTTAAGAGCAGCGTAAAACTCTTCTGAAACGAAGCGCGTGAGAGCGTCGTTTTCAACCTGAGGACCGAAAAGTTTTTTAACCATCTCCAACGGGGCTTTGCCCTTCCGGAAACCCTTTAAGTTCGCAGTGCGCTGCTTGTCCACAAGCGCAGCCTGGATCTGTTTCGTGAGATCCACTTGCTCGTAGTTAAAGACAAATTTTTTAGTACAGCCGTTAAGGCTTTGGATTTGGTAACTCATAGATTTCGCCCTCTTATGGAAAAAAGTCGTCCCAAACTAACACAGGGCCATCAAAAGTCAATTTGATGCGTAGACCACACGCATCAAGTAGAGCCCCTCAGGGGGAGCGACTGGAGAGAGTCGGTCTTGTCGTTCGGAATTAAGGGCATTTGAGATAGCTTCTGGGAGAATTTTGCCGCGACCCACGTTCCATAGTGAACCCACAATCATCCGGACCATTTGCTTCAAAAATCCTTCGCCATGAATTCGGATCTCATAGACGGGACCGTGAAACGGAAAGGGCGCCCCTCCGGTCGGAACCTCGAGGAGTTCGCAGGAAAAGATCGTCCTCACGGTGGAGCTGACGTCGGTGCCGACGGTGTAGAAGTTCACAAAATCATGGCGTCCGACGAACTGCTGGCAAGCGGCTTTCATGAGTTCAAGATCAAGCGGGAATCCGTAGCTCGCGACAAGGTCGCCGACCAGCGGATCCGGGTACGGGTGCTGGATGAAAAAATAAGAATACCACTTCGACTGGGCCCCATAGGTCGGATGAAAATTCTGATCTGTGGCCTCGCAGCTGACGATCCGAATATCCGGCGGAAGCTTCGTATTTAAGGCCTTGAGAAGACTCTGGGGAGCAATCTCGAGCGGTGTATCCAGTCGCGCCACCTGCCCTCGCGCGTGGACCCCTGCGTCCGTGCGACCCGATCCCATCGAACGGACTTCGCTCGTCTTCGAGATCGCGGCGAGTGCCCGGTTTATCTCACCTTGAACAGTTAGGCCCGTCGGCTGTATCTGCCAGCCAAGGTATCGCGTGCCCTTGTAGGCTATCGTCGCGCGATAGTGGTGCATAGAACTAGGACTCGAGTTCCGGCTCATCCTGCCATTCGAAGATTCCCGAGAACTTATCCTTATTGAAGATGACGTAAACAAGCGACGAGACGACGTAGAACGTAATCAGTACCGGAATCATTACTTCTTCGTAGATGAACAAAGACGCGAGGATAAGAAAGATCACCATCAACACTTGCTTCTTGTGATTCTTCACCCACGGTGAATTCTTGAAGCTCGGGAACGGGATGCTCGAGATCATGAGCAAGGCGTAGAAAACGATGTAGGCGTAGTTAACATATTTGTACTCGACGATCTGCGGGAAATTCACAGAAATCAAAACGAAACCCGTGATAGCACAAGCACCAGCAGGAATCGGCAAACCTTGGAAATAGTCGCTCTTGACGCGATCGATGTTGGCATTAAAGCGCGCGAGACGCAGAGCTCCGCACAACAAATAGATGAAACCAAGAACCAGACCCAGTCTCCCGGAATCTTGCAAGAATCTAAAATAGAAGAGAAACGCAGGCGCCATGCCGAAGGAAATCAAATCTGAGAGAGAATCAAACTGCTCGCCGAAGCTAGACTGCGTGTTCGTCATGCGAGCCACTCGTCCGTCCATGCTGTCGAACAAAGCTGCAAGAACGATCAACATACACGCCGCATAGAACTGGCCCTGGAAGGCGTTCATGATAGCCGCGTAGCCACACGCCATGTTGAGGGCGGTGAAAATGTTCGGAAGAAAGAATGCTAAGTTTTTTTTATCAAATGCCATAAGGCCCTCTTAGTCCTGCGCTTTAAAAACCGCGAGTACGGTTTGCCCAGCTTCGATCTTTTCATTCTCGATGACCAGAATGTCGCTTGGCTGTGGCACGTACACTATCAGACTTCCGCCGAAAGGGTAATGACCAAAGCACGCGGCGCCGCGGCCGCGATCACCTGATTTCATCCAAATACGCGGGACCTTCCCGTTCACGCAATGAATAAAACGAAGGCGACTCCCGACCCCGTTCTTCGACCGCAGGAGCATCTCGGTCTGCGCGAACTCTCCAAGCTCCTCTTCGCGGAGGTACGCCAGCTGTCGGCGCGGAAGCGACTTTCCCTGAAACTGCTTTAAAAACTCCATCTCGCTTGAGCTCGGAAGGTGGAGACCCCAGTTATCGGTGAAATTCATTTTCAAGCGAAGTTGGCCGTAAGTTTGACCGTCATCAGGGTCCGTCCAAATGCCAATCTTAACGACTTCGCCATCGATGGGAGAAAGGAAGATCTCTCCGTCGTTCTTAAGGGTGTCACGCCAGGGAATCTCCTGACGACGGTGTAACCACAGAAAGACTGCACATCCACAAAACACAGGCCAGCGGATCGAAGCCGGAAGAACTGT
>JBKHVY010000140.1:0-6670 GCA_046569805.1 Bacteriovoracia bacterium
AAAAACTTCTCAGTCGGGCAAGTCAGTTCTTTTTGTCGGAACTAAGCGCCAGGCATCAGACATGGTTAAGAAAACAGCAGAAGAGTGTGGCGCATACCACGTAACTTCACGCTGGTTGGGAGGCATGCTTACAAACTATAAGACTGTTGCGGTCTCTATCGACAAGCTCCGTAAAGTCGAAAAGATGAAAGAAAATGGTGACTTCAAGCTTCTTACTAAAAAAGAGCAGTCAAACATCGAGAAAGAAGTCGTAAAGCTCGAGCGTAACTTGGGCGGCATCAAGAACATGCGTAAGGTTCCTGGTGCAATCGTTGTAATCGATCCTAACAATGAGCACATCGCGATCAAGGAAGCCAAGGTTCTTGGTATTCCAGTAGTCGCTCTTACTGACACTAACTGTGACCCTACAGACATCGACTACGTCGTTCCGGGTAACGACGATGCGATCAAATCAATCATGCTCTTCACGCAGTACTTCGGTGCTGCTGTTAACGAGGGCGGAGCGAAGAATCGCCGCGACGAGGAAGGCGGTGTTGACGTTAGCCTCGAGCGCGAGATCCTCGAGAAGTACGAGAAAGACATCGACCTTAAGCTCGGTTCAGACGAAGAGTAATTTAAAAATCATTTAGCGAAAGGATCACACAATGGCTTACACAGCTACAGACGTAAAAAATCTCCGTGAGCAAACTGGCGCGGGAATGATGGATTGCAAGAAAGCTCTCGACGAAACAGGTGACTTTCAAAAAGCAGTGGACTGGCTTCGTGCTAAGGGTCTCGCTGCCGCTGCAAAGAAACAGTCGCGCGTGGCTTCTGAAGGCTTGGTATCTGCTTTCGTGAAAGGCAATATCGCAGCAGTTGTTGAAGTAAACTGCGAAACAGACTTTGTTGCGAAGAACAGCGACTTTCAAGCCTTCGTTGCAGCAGCGTCACAACTTGCCGTTGAGACAAAGGCTGCAAACGTCGGTTCACTGATCGAAACAAAAATGCCAAATGGCCTAACAGTAAAAGATGCAGTTTCTGAGCTCACGATTAAGATCGGAGAGAAAATCGATCTTCGTCGCATGAACACTCTCACACTCACGGGCACTGGGATGATTGGTAGCTACGTCCATTCAGGGAAGATTGCAGTTATTTGTGCAATCGAAGCCGATAAGGACATCTCAGCGAACGCAGTTGCACAAGAGCTTGCGAAAGACTTGAGCATGCAGATCGCTGCTGCTAACCCTATGTTCGTAAGGGCCACCGAGATCGACGAATCTTTCAAAGCGAAGGAGGCAGAGATCTACGCAGCCCAGCTCAAGGAGCAGGGTAAGCCTGAGAACATGATTCCAAATATCGTTAAGGGGAAGTTGAATAAGCTCGCCTCTGAGGTTTGTTTGCTCGAGCAGTCTTTCGTAAAGAACCCAGACATCACTGTCGCGAAGCACGTCGAAGAGATGGCTGCCAAGATCGGTGCTAAGATCAACGTCGCTTCCTTTGTGAAGCTTGTCGTTGGTGAGGGTGTCGAAAAGAAAGAAGATAACTTCGCCGAGGAAGTCGCGAAGATGACCGGTGGCCTGAAGAACTAGATTCTCTAGGGGGGGATTATGCCCCCCCTTTTTTTGAAGGCATCAATGAAGTATAAGCGCGTATTACTGAAGCTATCCGGAGAAGCTCTTGCCGGTGACCAGGGTTACGGTATCACTAGCGAAGTTCTCGAAAAAATTAGTGCCGAGATAGCAACACTCCAGCAAACAGGGTGTGAGGTTGCTGTCGTGGTCGGTGGGGGAAATATTCACCGTGGTGTCGCCGGGGCGACAACTGGCATGGATCGCTCTACCTCAGACTACATGGGAATGATCGCAACGGTCATCAACTCCCTTGCTCTTCAGGATGCTCTTGAAAGAAAGAACGTCTATACGCGCGTAATGAGCGCTATAGCTATGCAAGAAGTAGCAGAGCCTTACATTCGCCGCCGCGCCGTCCGTCATCTCGAAAAGAAGCGAGTGGTTATTTTTGCTGCAGGCACTGGAAATCCATATTTTACAACAGATACAACCGCTGCATTGAGGGCAAACGAAATCAATGCTCAGCTGATTATGAAGGCAACTAAGGTTGACGGGATCTATGACAAGGATCCTATGAAGCACAAGGACGCTGTGAAGTTCGACACACTTTCTTACATGGAAGTATTGAACAAAGACCTCAAAGTAATGGATTCAACTGCGATCACTCTATGTATGGATAACAACATGGACATTGTGGTCTTTAATATGTTTGAAGCTGGCAACATTGCTCGCGTCGTGAAGGGCGAGAAAGTTGGAACAGTTGTTACGAAAAACGCCTAAGGAGTCGCGCCATGATGATGAATGAAGTTAAAGCCGCCCTTGATGAACAAATGAAAAAAACCATTGGTTCTCTTCAAACTCAACTCACAAAAGTAAGAACCGGAAGAGCTTCTCCGAACGTCCTTGATGGAATCATGGTCGATTACTACGGAACTCCGACACCGATGAAACAAGTTGGGCAGATCAGTACTCCTGAGGCTCGGGTTCTACAAATTCAGCCCTTCGATAAGACTCTTATTCCTCAAATTGAGAAAGCAATCCTTGCTGCCAACATCGGGATCACTCCGGCCAACGACGGTAACTTCATTCGTATAACTTTTCCTGCACTCACGGAAGACAAGCGTAAACTCTTGGTAAAAGACGTGAAGAAGCTCGGTGAAGATGCGAAGGTTGCGATCCGAAATGTTCGCCGTGACCAAAACGATAAGGTTAAGAAAGCTGAGAAAGATAAGAAAATGTCTGAGGACGAATCCAAGAAGGCTCAAGACGAAGTACAGAAGGTTACCGATAACTACATCAAAGAAGTCGATAAGCTTGTAGACGCTAAAGAAAAAGAAGTAATGACCGTCTAATGGACTTCGGAATTAAACACGTCGCTATTATCATGGATGGAAACGGGCGCTGGGCGAATCAGCGCTTTCATCCTCGTGTGTGGGGTCACGTCCGTGGCTCAAGCGTTGTGTCTGATATCGTGCAAGCCGCTGACGATTTCGGTGTAAAAGCTCTTACGCTTTATGCTTTCTCTACAGAGAATTGGGCTCGTCCGAATAACGAGGTGAGCGTCCTTTTCAAGCTCCTCCATAAATTTCTCGTGAAAGAAACTAAGCGCCTACTTGCAAACAGAGTCGCTTTCCGCGTTATTGGGGATATCTCTCGCTTGCCCGCGGAAACCCGAGCACTTATTTCTTCTCTGGAAGCTCAGACGGATGCGTTTGAAGGTCTTAAGCTGACGTTTTGCTTTAGTTACGGTGCTCGCAGCGAAATGGTTGCTTCCATCAATCGCTTCATTCAGGACAATCCGGGCCAGGCGATCACGGCCGAAGACATTGAAAGAAACTTTTTCCGTCCGGATACGGGGGACGTTGATCTCTTGATTCGCACAGGTGGAGAGCAGCGAATTTCTAATTTTCTTCTTTGGCAGTCAGCATATGCGGAGCTCTGTTTTACTCCCACAAAATGGCCAGACTTTACGCGTAGTGAGTTCTTCTCCATACTTCAGTCGGTCTCTAAGAGAGAGCGCCGATTCGGTGGTCTCCCTGCTGGGGCAAACTTAGGCATTAACAAAAGCGGCTTGGGCCTAGAGTCGTTGTCTCATGTCCAATAACACCCTCCGCATTATCTCGGGTGTCGTTCTCGTTTTGATCGTAGGTGTGTGCATGGCCTACGGCACGCAGAGCAGTCTATGGATTATCGGCCTCATGGGCGTCTTCGTCGTCGACGAGATTGTGACGAACTTCTACGACCTCAAGCGGACAAGCCGTCGCTACCTAATCTCTCAGTTGACTTACGTGACGGGCTACGTCTTCTTCAATTTTTGGCAAATCAGCCAATCCTCATTTAACCTTTTCATCTCCCTCGCTTGCATCTGGAACCTCCTGAGCCTGATCTACCTCTTCTTCGTGAACTCCAAGAGAGAGGTTTTGTCTGATGTCTTCATTAGCTGCTCCTGGGGAGTCGGTGTCATCGTACTTGCGCCGATGATGTGTATCTCCTATTTGATTCATCACCATAATTGGCAGTTTCTTCTCGGTGCAATGCTGATCTTGAATTTCATGGTCGACACCGCAGCCTATTTCTCTGGTCGTTTATTTGGAAAGCACAAGCTTTGGGAAGCTGTGAGCCCAAAAAAAACAATTGAAGGGGCCATCGGCGGAGTAATCGCGTCGGTTATTTTCACTGGTATCTACTGGCATTATTTTGTGAAACCGATTGCTTGGCCTCTTTTGATCTTCTTCCTTCTACTCGCCTGCTGCGCTCAGCTCGGTGATTTGGTACAATCAAAGCTAAAGCGGCAGTTTGACATCAAGGACAGTTCGTCGCTTATCCCTGGACACGGGGGAGTTTATGATCGGATCGACAGCCTGCTATTCGTTGCTCCGCTATATGCTCTTCTGGTGAGTGTTCAGTTTCATTAACCGGGTGGAACTATGTTACAAAGCACATTCATTTTTATCCTATTTCTAGGACCACTCATCTTTTTCCATGAGCTTGGTCACTTTTTCTTTGCTCGATTCTTCGGTGTAAGAGTTGAAGTTTTCTCAATCGGCTTCGGACCCAAGATCTTTAAGTGGAAGCGCAACGACACGGAGTACGCGGTCTCGGCGATACCCCTCGGCGGCTACGTGAAGATGTTCGGTGATGATCCATTCCGGGAAACTCCATTAACTGAAGATGAACAAAAAGTAGCATTTAACTACAAATCAAAATGGGCGCGCTTTTGGATCGTATTCGGAGGTCCTCTGGCCAATATGCTACTGGCGTTCTTCCTGTACTTCGCCCTCGTCACAACGGGAGAGAAAGTCCCGGAGACACGCTTCGGCTACGTTCCACAGAGCTCGCTACTCTACGACATGGGATTTCGGAGCGGAGACTCGATCCGTGAAATCAACAAGCGTCCCTTCGTGTCGTTCGAGGATTTAAACCTCGCGGAGTCGAACGTCGAACAGATCGTCGTTGAGCGACAGGGCCAGTTCATAACCCTCATGCCGAACTACAATGCGATGTCTTTCGTCGAGTTGCTGATGGAACACTCCTCTGCGACCCTTCGGTCACCGATCTTTGTAGATGCGACCGGCAAACTCTTTGGTCTCACGCGAACTCCGGGAGCGTTTGATCCCACCCTGTCACTCGAGGAAGCCGCAGAGAGCAGTAACGGATTTTACCTCCAAGAAGTTGAGCCAAAAGATAAAACCGAACCGACTCCGAAGCTCATCGGTGAGGCCAAGCCCGTTTCAACCTACAAGACGGAAAGCGAGTTCTGGGCCTGGGTTCAGGCACAGGGACTCTATCCTGTAGACCTACAGATCGGAAGCATTGTAATGCAGTCTCCGGCAGACAAAGCGGGACTTAAGCAAGGTGATATTCTTACGAAGATTTCAGGCCAGTCGATGAGAAGCTTTGAAGATCTCCGTGCGACTGTTCAGAAAGCTGTCCAGGGGCAAGAAATTTCTGTTGAATATCTACGCGGCGATCAGCCAATGTCGATTCAGCTAAAGCCTGAGTCGAGACTCGTAGACAAAAAATCCGTTATGACCATTGGTGTCTTTAGTGGCCTCAGACCAGTTATTCCAAAGATGCGGGAAACAGTACCTGCGGGATTTTTGGATGCCATCGCCCTGGCATGGAATCGGACAACAGACGGTATCGTCAAGACGATCGGTGGCTATAAGAAGTTGATCACAAATGAGGTGGGCCTTAAGAACATCGGCGGCCCACTCGCGATTGGAAAGGTCGCCAGTGATTCGTTTGATATTTCTCTCTCGATGTTCTTCCGCCTGATGGCGATTATTTCGATAAACCTCGGTGTGATTAACCTTTTCCCGATCCCGGTCCTCGACGGTGGCCATATCATGTTCTTAGGCTTTGAGCTCGTGAATCGTGGTCCTCTTTCGCGCAGGAAGTTGGAACTTGCCCAGCGATTCGGAGTCTCTTTTCTTTTCCTGTTAATTTTTATTGCTCTCTTCAACGACATCTCGCGCTTGTTCTCTTGAGCTCACTATTCCTAGATACGTCGTATAACCAAATTCTTGGCTTCCTCTCAGCGGAGGGGAAGCTTTCTAAGCTCAGCATAAAAGAGGGACAGAAAACGTCTGCGTCTTTGCACGTTGAACTTAACGAACTCTTGAGAAGTTCGAACTCATCTCTCAAGGAGATTACGAACGTCATTTATATCGCGGGCCCTGGATTCTATACGGGCCTGCGGCTGGCTTACGGCATAGCAGACATCATGAGAATTTCTGGTGCGCGGTTATTTGGGTTTTACGCTTTCGACATACCCCATCTGTTGGGTGTGGAAAATTATCAGTGGATCACGAAGGCTTATCGAGGTGAGGTGTTTGTATTCACACGCAATGAAACTAGCACTTCAATTAATCTTCTATCGGATCGCGAATTCCAAGAGAAAGACTGGCAACCCTCTTCCTATATTCATCACACGAGCGCTCTTGACGACGCCATGAGGGCAAAGCTCGTTGATCCTATTGCTACCCAGGGTTTGCTCGCAACCCAGATGTCTGCAATTTGCTCGCAGGTTGTCGCGAGTGGTGTCCAGAAGGAATTGTTCTACTTCCGGCCCGCGGAAGAGGAGTTTAAGCCAAACCCATGATCAGACGTCTTCTTTTCCT
>JBKHVY010000141.1:0-6650 GCA_046569805.1 Bacteriovoracia bacterium
TGGTGAGGCCGATACCACGTGGCCACAGTGGGAGGTGCGAACAGCTCCGCGTTCCACTCAACCAGGTTTTGTTCCTTGGTTGGTTGGACACTGAACATGACCGTTTCGCCCAGCTTGAAACTGATCATGGCCTTCGTAGGATGACTGATGTCTGCCTCAAAGTTAAAAAGCCGATCCGCAACCTCCGGCTGATTTAGGCGAGAGTTCGTCTTGTTTCGTGCCTTGAGGGTAAAGGTTTTCGCCTCAGCAGAACTGCTCAAACGCAACTCGCCCAGAAGGCCTGTTGACTGGTAAGGTGAGCTTGAGCCGTGGAGTCCGGTGAAGGGCATGAGTTCGAGAATAAAATCTTTCGAGATCGCAAACTTTGGCACATTGAGCTTGAAGTCCTTCGAGGTCCATTCCGCGTCCCCAACAAAGGCAAGCCAATCGTCTTTCGCAGACAGAGTGGTAAATAGGCCCATCCGGGGATGATAAAAGCCCTTCCCCTCAACGGAGACGTCGCCGGAGCGTGTTCGGTTCTCACGCTGCGTCTGAATGCGTGACTTGAGGTAATAATGGAGATCAATCTTTTGGCTCGAGAACCTATACTCGCCAAGGATCTTTGTCTCACCGCTTAGCTTCGCTCCCTTCCACTCCTGCTGCCACGGAAAGACGACCTCGAATGCCGTGGGCTTCTTCGGGTCCATGTTCAAGAGATACAACTTGTTCAGCTTGACCGCTGTTCCCTTCCAGTTCCCCTCAACGTTATTTAAGCGTAGGTTCACGGCGGACGCGACGATCTGGCGCGACAGAGAGATCTCCTGCACGCGATCAGTCTTCCGTTGATCAAGGAACGTCTCGATCTCGCTCAGAATGCGCGACCATTCCGTCACTTTCACTTCATTGAATGCGACGTTCACGCGCACGGGATTTTTTGAGAAGAGAATCGTCCAGGGGAGCCGGACTTCCGCACGCTTCGCTTCGACGATCGTGACTCCGTCTGTGGCGACGGCTTCGATTCCTTCGAAGATGACCCGGAAGTCGGCACCGTAGGCTGGAATAATTTTCTTGAACTTCAGCTCCCACGGAACTTCCAGTTCCTTAGCGATCTTATTCGCGTGATCACTCAGCGTCTTCGCCGTCAGATTGCGCGTAATCTTCCACCAGATGAAGAACGACGTGAGGCCGATCAAAATCCAGACGACGACCAAAAAAGGCACCAGTTTCTTCATTCGTTCTCCTAGAGCCTCTGCAGGGGGGCGAACTTCACCATGAAGCGCTTTCGCACACCGTCTTTGAACATGATAAGTATCTTCTCGTCACTTCCCGTGCCCTCACTCTCGACGACTTTACCTTCTCCGTAAAGAGCGTGCATGACACTCACTCCAGACGGAAACTGCGAATTCACTTTGGGCGGAGCTGGTCGTTGCTGGCGGATGGGTTCAACGTGGAACACGGCTCCCTCATCATAATCAGGATGCTCTTGGAAGTCGTCGAAGGATCGCGCCTGGCCGGCGCCGGCCGTCTTTCCCGTCGTTCCTTGAAAACTCCACTCCACGTGGGTCTTGGGGATTTCATGAATGAACTGGCTCGGTCCATTGAACTTGAGACTCCCCCAGAGCATCCGGCCCTGCGCGAATGTGATCGTGAGGCCCTTCATCGCGCGTGTCATCGCTACGTAGAACAGGCGGCGCTCTTCCTCGATGGCGGAGCCGCCACGCTCGATACTCTTGAACGACGGAAACACATTCTCTTCGGCGCCGGTGACGAAGACATATTCGTACTCGAGGCCCTTCGAGCCGTGGGCCGTCATAAGAGAAACGGTCGCGGACTGATCAACTTCGACCTCCGAGTCGAGCGTGATCGTTTCAAGAAAACCGGTGAGACTTGCGCCCTCCTGGTTTTGCTCATACTGCTTCAGCGCAGTCGAAAGTTCTTGCAAGTTCTCAAGGCGAGCAGCGCCTTCGTGGGTACGATCTGCTTTAAGGAATTCGAGGTAGCCCGAGTCGTGCAGCAACTTATCATAAGAGTACGATGGTAAGTGCCCGTCACTTCCGTCGAGAACCTGGACCTCTTGAATGAGTCCCACGAGACTTCCGAGGCTGCTCATGACTTTTGCCGAGAGCCCCACGTGGCGATATTCGCTTGGATTTTCGACGACTTTTTCAACTAACTCATAAAGAGAAAGATTGGCCGCAACAGACTGATCCTCGAGCTTACGGAGACTCGTGGCTCCGATGCCTCGCGCTGGCGTATTGATGATCCGAGTGAAAGCCAGGGAATCCTTCGGATTCACCACCACACGCATGTAGCACAGCATATCCTTTACTTCTTTGCGGTCGTAGAACTTAATCCCTGCGACGATCCTGTAGGGAATGCGTTCGCGGCGCAGAGAGTCTTCTAGCGCGCGCGACTGGCTGTTGTTGCGGTAGATGATCGCGATGTCACTGCCTTCAACGCCCTTCTTCATGAGCGCCTTCAGTTGAGCAGCGATGTAATCACTCTCGACACGTTCATCGCGGCATTCGACGACGTCGATCGGGTCCCCTTCGGGGTTATCCGTCCAAAGGACTTTACCTTTGCGCTCTTGGTTGTTCGCAATCACCCGTGCGGCGGCGTCGATGATTTTTTTTGAGGAGCGGTAGTTCTGCTCGAGTTTTATGATCTTAGCGGACGGAAAAACTTTTTCGAAGTCCAGGATGTTACGAATGTCCGCCCCGCGCCAGGAGTAGATGGACTGATCCTCATCACCGACGACGCAGACGTTCCCGTGTTCTTGTCCAAGGATCGAAATCATCTGGAACTGGGCCCGGTTCGTATCTTGGTACTCGTCGACCATAACGTAGCGGAAGCGCCGCTGGTACTTGGTTCGAACTTCAGGAAAATGATGAAAAAGCTGAAGGATGCCTGTGATGAGGCCTCCAAAGTCAACAGCGTTCGAACGATGAAGCTCTGCCTCGTAGTCGAGGAATAGATCCCAGAGTCGTGGATCATCCGCGAGTTGCTGAGCTTCTTGATCAAGACCCGACCCCGGAAACCATCCGAGGTTTTTAACGGTGTCGACGTAGTAGGAAAGCGTATTGGGGGTGATGTCTTTTTGATTGATGCCCTTGCGACCTAGCACTGTTTTCGCCACGGAGTTCGTTTCTCCGTCGTCAAAAATCGTGAAGTGCTTGGAGAGGCCGAGGTACGTGGCTTCGCTCCGGAGCACGCGCGCGCAGAACGAGTGAAAGGTCGTGACCTGGAAAGTCCCAATGTCGTAGGTCGTGACTTGCGCTAGTCGTTCGCGCATTTCCCGCGCGGCTTTGTTCGAAAACGTCACCGCCAAGATCTGATATGGACTCACTTTAACTTCGTCGAGAAGCCATTGGATCCGCGCAATGAGGGTTCGCGTTTTTCCAGAGCCGGCACCCGCGAGGATCATGACAGGCCCCTCGGTGGTGCGCACGGCTTCCTGTTGGGCGGGATTGAGGTGCTTTAGCTCCATCTCACTCCACCGTCACGCTTTTCGCCAAGTTCCTAGGCTTATCGATGTCCGTACCCTTGAGCTTCGCGATGTGGTAGCTCAAAAGTTGCAGGACCACGTTGACCATGATCGGTGCGAGGTTCGGGAGACCATTGAAGTCGAGCTCGTAGCTCATGTCACTCACAGCGCTGAGCTCAGGGTGACCCTTAGGGCCAATCGTGAAGATGAGACCGCGACGCGCCTTCACTTCCTCAACGTTCGAGAGCGCTTTCTCAAACAGCTCAGGTCCCAAGAGAGCGATGTTCACCATATTATCGTCGATGAGAGCGATCGGTCCGTGCTTCAGTTCACCCGCAGCGTAGCCCTCCGCGTGAACGTAAGCGATCTCTTTCAATTTAAGGGCCCCCTCAAGAGCGATGGGGAAGTAGACACCCCGGCCCGTAAAGATGAAGCCCTTCTTCTGATAGAGCTTCTCCGCAATCGCCTTGATCGAATCAGCATCTTCGCAAATCCCCGCGATGCGCTCGGAGAGGAGCTTAATCTCCTGGTACACTTCTGTGCTCGAGAGCTTCCCTGCATAGCCCATAGACATCAGATAGCCCGTGAGCACTTGCTGCGTGAACGCTTTCGTGCTCGCTACCCCTATCTCCATGCCTGCATGAATCAAGTAGTTCTGATCGCATTGGCGGAAGAGGGTTGAGCCCTCCGTGTTCACGATGGAGAAAGTCTTGAGGCCTTTCTCATGGCACAGCTCCTGGCACGCCAGCGTGTCGGCGGTTTCTCCGGACTGAGAAATGAACAGACCAACTTCATTCTGCTTCAAGATCGCGTCGCGGTAGCGGAACTCGCTTGCGATCTCGACGTTACAGCGGATCTTGTTGAAACGCTCGAAGTAGGGCTTGATCGCAAGACCTGCGTGCCAGGCGGTACCACAAGCCGTGATGTGGAAGAAACTGGGCTCTTGGCCCTTGAGCTTTTCATAGACCGCCTTACCTTCACCCTTGATCGCCCACGCCGCGAGCTTTTCGATCAACGCCGGCTGCTCGTGGATTTCCTTGAGCATGAAGTGTTCGTGCGTGCCCTTGGAAGTTGCGTCGATGGAGATCGCGTTCGCTTGACTGCGGAAGCGTGTGGAGGGCGTAAGGTCGAGCTCGAAGAACTCGACGATGGCACGGTCCCCGCTCACGCGGCCACGACCGATGACACTATCTTGAGGGAAATAGATATCAGGGGCAAAGCCCACGAGTGCAAATGGATCTGAGGAGAAGAAGACTTCACGCATGCTCGGGTTCAGGCCACACACCATAGGCGCCGAGCGCTTGATGCAGTAGAGTTGGTCGCTCGCCTTCTCCATGATGACGAACGCGGAATTCCCATGAATGGTATTAAACGCGCGAGCGATGGCCTTGAGCGTATCGCCTTCAAGCTTCGCGAACTTTGTTAGAAGAACCAGGAAGACTTCCGAGTCCGTCTGGGACTTGAAGACCCAGCCTTCCGCCTGGAGTTCTTTCTTGAGGCTTGAAGCATTTTCGATGATTCCGTTATGGACGACGGCGAAGTCTTCATTGCCATGCGGATGTGCGTTGTCGTTATTCACGGCCCCGTGAGTAGCCCAACGAGTATGGCCGATACCTACTTGCGAGCTTGGGTTCGTCTCTGCCATCAGGGCACGCAAGTTATCGAGCTTGCCTTCTTTCTTTACAACGGTCAGCTGACCGTTGAGCTTCATGCAAATGCCCGCGGAGTCGTAGCCTCGGTACTCGAGTCGACTCAAGCCTTCGATGATCGGCTGAACAGAGTTCCGGGGGCCAGTGTAGCCAACAATTCCGCACATATGTTACTCCTGGATGCAATGGGCTCAAAGAGTAGCATTTGCCTTAAAAAGTGACTAGTTTATCGCTCTGAATCAGGGGCTTTTCTTGGTCTTTAAAAACTTCTGTGCCATGCCTTCTTTGGTCGCCTGTTGAGAACGCGCAATGGCAAAACCTCCAGCAGGTACGCTTTTGGTCACCGTCGAGCCTGCCGCCACAAAAGATTTATCCCCGATTTCGATAGGCGCGACCAATTGGACATCCGAACCAATGAACACATGTTCCCCGATCTTCGTTTTATGCTTATCGCGGCCATCGTAGTTGCAGGTAATAAATCCACAACCGATGTTAGATTCGGCACCAATCTCAGCGTCTCCGACATAGCTCAAGTGGGAGACTTTCACTCCTTCTGCGAGGCGTGATTTTTTAATTTCCACGAAGTTACCGATTTTAGACCTCGCGCCGATGTCCGCGTCTGGACGAAGTCGGGCAAAGGGACCCACGTGAGCCTCGCCCCGGACAATAGCTTTCTCAAGGTGGCTATAGGCAAGGATCTCAGCACGATCCTCAACCCTGGTATCCTTGAGGATGACTCCGCTTTCCAAAATGACGCCCTTACCTACGACGGTGTCTCCGAAGAGCCTGACTCCCGGGTGGATCACTGTCTCTGGCCCGACCTGTACGTTGTAGTCGACCCAGGTGCTCGCAGCATCAAAACACATGACCCCAGAGAGCATCAATTCGCGCAGCTTGCGTTGACGCAAAACTTGCGTCACTTGCTCGAGCTGCTCGAGAGTATTGACCCCTAAGAATTCTTTCTCATCCGGATACGTGACGGCAGAAACCGCACTGTCCTGAGAGAACACATCCGTCAGATAGAACTCACCGGACTTGTTCTGGTTGTTGAGCCCTTTCAGTTTTTCTAACAAAAACTTAGTGCGGATCAGGTAGAAGCCTGAGTTTACTTCCTGCGTTTTTCTTTCTTCAACCGAGGCATCTTTCTCTTCGACGATCTTGAACCCAGCCCCTCCCCGTAAGATACGACCGTAGCCATGGGGATTTGCGGCGACGAAGGTCCCAGCCGCCGCCTGGAGCTGTGATTTAGACTGGAGCTCGTCCCATAGGCGCTGGAAAGTCTCTGAAGTAACAAGCGGCGTGTCGGCACAGACGACGAACGTAAACTCATGCTGCTCGTTCGCGGGAGCTTCACTAAAATAGCTTCGAAGAGCATCTCCCGTGCCACGTTGTTCTCGCTGCCAGGCGAAGCTAATACCAGTGCCGAAACACGAGAGAAGATGCGCCTCGACTTCTTCTTTTTTGTGGCCCACCACTGCGGTCAGGTGCGCTTTGACTCCGGCGTTCGCAGCAAACTTCAGAGAGGCGTCGACGACATG
>JBKHVY010000142.1:0-6583 GCA_046569805.1 Bacteriovoracia bacterium
GGATCAACACAACATCCTTGCCTTCGGCTCCAGTTTTCAAGGCGATATGCCCCTCGGGAATCTCTGTCACCGTTTCGCTCGCGATGTTTCGCCCCACGCTAGGATTCTGCATTTGAGCAATAACTTCCCCTGGGGCCGCGAGAACCTGGCCAATCGTGCCGCGCCCAAACAGAATGAGGTCACCCTCTTTGAGAGCATGCTTGCAGCGAACGCAGTTATAGCGATTATCGACAACGACCGTGGTTCCACTCTTCAAATTATAAGCCTGGGCACCTTGCTTCATCTTGGTCACGGAGAAGAGGTTAAAGTCACTCTTAACGATGAGCGCGAGGACGAACGCGCTCGTCACCGTTTGGAGAAACTTCGAGCGCTGGAGAATTTGGTCTTCGCGACGTAGGTCACGAAGCTTCTTTCCGCTTTCCATCTGTTTTTCTACCATGCGGTCGAAGACAAACTTCTTCATCATCACGGACCAGAGGAAGGCACAGGAGATCGTTACGAAGAGCGAGTACATTGTGAGCCGGAAGAAGTAGAGCCCCTTCGAATGAATCACAACGTCTTGGGACTGGTACTGGTAACCCGCGACAATTACCACGAGAGGTAAAACGACCCAGTTCACGATGTCGAGGAAGCGATGCCGAAAGAACCACTCTTTACGTTTTTCGTGGTGATCGAACTGCACCAGCTTAAGACGAAACTTTTCGAACTCCTCCGGCGAAGTGACGAGTTCAGGTCTATCGCGACCCAGGCCCTCCCAGAGGTAGTCTATGCGCTCGAGGGCAGCGCTGAACCACCACGACGTTCCCGTGTTCATCTCTAGCTTGATGAATGAAGCGAACGGTCGGGACACGCGCTGAACGTCACTGAACTTTATGTCCCAAGACTTTGCTCCATGACTAATTCGAACAAAATCTCGGAACACGTGTACCTGGCGCGTGAGCTTCGGATGAAGCCACCAGACGTACAAAACTGGAAGCAAGGCGGCCAGAGCACCGAACAGCACGAGTTCAGCGTGAGTCTCAGATGTGTCTGATGCCGGTCTCTGCAGCAGCAACATCGCAATGATACCTAGGTTGAGAAGCCACACCAGGCTCAACGCGAAGGCGTACCACTTGTAATAGAAGCGATAGGGCAGAATTCTTGGGGCAACGACACTTTCTTGTTCCAAATCGATCACTCCTCTCAGAGGTTTTTGATCTTATCGGAATCTTCGCTTCTAACTTGATTCTTTTAGGCGGGATTTCGTGATTTTAGGTGTTTGCAAACATAGAGAATCAATCCAATAGCGACCATGAATAAAGATACCCACTGGGAAGAGCTCTGCCCCCCTAGACTGCCTCTGAGCTCGTCGCCACGGAACCATTCTAGACACCAGCGCAGACCACCGTAAGCCAGGAGATAGGCCGGAAGAAGCTTTGTACGTTTAATATGACTGAGAATCCAGGCCAGAGCTGCGAGGCTCACGGCTTCGTATAGTTGCACCGGATGACGATCGAGGCCATGGAGGTGGATGGCCCATGGAAGATCCGTTTCTCGCCCATAGCAGCACCCCGCAAGGAAACATCCAATGCGACCAACGGCATGGCCCCACAAAAGTGGAACGAGCGTGAACTGCATCTCCCGGTGCGAGAACTGAGGTAAAACTAGGCCAACGATCAAAGTGTAGATGGCACCTGCGATAAAACCGCCGAGAAAAACAAAACCGCCGCCAAGCCAAAAATTGCTGGCCTCCACAAGCTCCGTCGTCGTCCAACGGTCCTGGGTGAAGATAAAGAAGACCTTCGCACCCACCCAGGTCGCAAGAAACAAACCTAGGGACCAAACGATGAATGAGCGTGGTCGAATTCCTGAGGGGAGCTCGGCCTCAGCTAGCCGGAAAGCAAGTCCCCAAGCGAGGCCAATAAATAAGGGATAGGAAAAGATCTGCAGCCCGCTAAAATCAAGCAGCAGCGGGAGCATTAGGCTTTTTTCTTCTTCAGCTGCAACAGCATGTCCCAGATCAAGAGCCCCGCCGCGATCGTAATACAACTATCCGCAACGTTAAACGCTGGGAAATCATACTGCCGATAGTAGAAGAGAAAAAAGTCTACCACGTAGCCAAGAGTGTATCGATCGATGAGATTACCAACGGCACCCGCGAGGATCAGCGCATAGGCCATGGACAAGTGAAACGGTCCCGTGATGGTCTTAACCAGCATGTAGGCAACCCAGAAAGAAAAGAGCGTTGGAACAAGAAGGAACATCAGCTGGCGGACGAGTAAACTCGCCTGCCCGCCCATGCCGAAGGCGGCACCAGGGTTTTTGACAAAGGTCAGGCTAAAGAAACCGTCGATCACTTTCAACGTTTCGCCTTCGAACCGGAATGTACTCTGCGTCCAGCCCTTCGTGAGCTGATCGATGATAATCAGAAAGCAGATCATGACGAGTAACTTCCAGAAGCGTGCCATTTAGTAGTAGTCCTTCGGATTGATTTCGTATTTTTCAATTTTCCGCAGAAGGGTCTTCTTCGGAATATTAGCGTTCAGTGCCGTTTGGTTAATCCGACCCTTGTTAAGCTTGAGTGCCTGAACGATGAATTCTTTCTCAAAGCTATCCTTCGCCACAGCAAAGTCTAACTTACCACCTTCGCCGTGACTTACGCCAAAGGAAAACTGGACCTCCCCCACTGCCGTAGACCGGCTCGACGACGCTGGCGAGGGCGCATCGAGGACGGAGTCCTTGATCGACTGAAGATCAATCAGAGTGTCTTCGGATCCAGCATCGGGCTCATCCTGAATAGAACGTCCTTTGAGGACCTGCCACGGAAGCGCAGAAACCCCGATCGTCTCGCCCGACTCCATGATAAAGCAGTGCTCGACGATGTTACGAAGCTCACGGATGTTGCCCGGGAAGCTGTAGCTCGTGAGGACATCTGTGGCCTCAGGGCTAAACCCCTTGATCTGGAGTCCGTGGATGTTGTTGAAGTAGTCAACGTAGTGCTGAAGCAGGTGCGGGATGTCGCTTTTGCGTTCACGCAGTGGCGGCAAGAAAACGGGAAGAACGTTCAAACGGTAGAAAAGGTCCTCCCGGAAACTTCCTTCCTTGATCATATCTTCAAACGGCTTATGGCTTGCGGCGATGATGCGCACGTCGACCTTGATTTCGCGGTTAGAACCAACCGGCGTAAACGATTTCTCCTGAAGCACACGGAGAAGCTTAACCTGCATCGCGGGCGAGATATCGCCAATCTCGTCGAGGAAAAGAGTTCCGCCATCGGCGAACTGGAACTTTCCGATCTTGCGCTCGTTGGCACCGGTGAAGGCACCTTTCTCGTGTCCAAAAAGCTCACTCTCGATCAGGTTTTCCGGCACGGCACCGCAGTTGAGTGTCACGAACTTCTCGTCCTTACGAGGACCATTGAAGTGAATTGCTTTTGCGACGAGCTCTTTACCAGTACCCGACTCACCTCGGATGAGTACGGGCGTATTGACTTTGGCGAGCTTCCCGATCACATCAAAGACCTTCTTCATCGAGTTCGATTCACCGACGAACTTGTCGTTTGACGTTCCCTCTCCGAGGGATATTAGAGGAGCCGAGAACGCGGTTGTCTCAACGAGTGATCGGGCCTTGAGCGCGCGCTTGATGAGGGCGACGAGGTTCTCACCGCTGATTGGTTTTTCAAGATAGTTGTAGGCACCCTCTTTCACGGCCTTTACGGCATCCGTCACGTTCGAGTACGCGGTAAGGATGAGAACGATCATTGCGGGGTCGTGCTTCTTGATTTCAGTCAGCGCTTGAATGCCATCCATCTCCGGCATGTTCACGTCCATCACGACAAGGTCGTACTTCTCACGATAGACCTTTGAGACCGCTTCTTTGCCGTTGTCTGCAACGTCGACGACGAAATGATGAAACTCAAGCGCCTGCCGCACAGACTGTTGGAGAACTTTATCGTCATCGACCACTAAGACCTTGTGCATGACAGGGCTCCTATTCGTTTTTTAACTTGATCGTAAATGCGGTCCCAACCCCGACCTCAGAGACGACTGAGATTGTTCCACTATGAAGTTCGATGAAATATTTTACCAGATAAAGACCTAACCCAGAACCCTTGATGGCGTGAGTTGAGTCGTTTTTAACACGGTAGAATTTGTCAAAAACATGAGTGAGATCGTCGGCCTTGATTCCTACGCCGTTGTCACGAATCTCAATGAATACCCACTGCGGATCATCCCAGGTTTTAATACTAACTCTCTTCCCTGCGCCCGCGTATTTCAGTGCGTTTTCCACGAGGTTCGAAATCACGCGATTCATGAGTACCGAGTCGACCTGAATTGGATACAGGGGCGCAAGCTCCGTTTCAATCTCCATCTCAACGGCCTCCGCCTCAAAGCGGAGCTTCTCAACGATGCCTTCAATGATCTTATTGATGTCCTTGCTTTCTTTCTGGAGGGTAAGGTTTTGGCTTTCAATCTTGGTGAGGTCCAGGATCGATGTAATGAAGTTATTAAGCTCTTTCGTCGCCTGGACCACGTTGTCGAGGAGCTGCCGCTGCGAAGGTGTGTTTTCGTATTGAAGCCGGAGGATGTCGGCGATACCGGCGATCTTCGCTACCGGGGTCTTCAGGTCATGGCTCATGAGTGAAATGAAGTTCTGCTTGAGGTTATCAACTTGCTTCAGGAGCTTCGCTTCCTCCTGGATCGCGTAGCGGGTCTGGTACTCTTCGATAGCACGGAACGGAACCCAGATGTAGTATACGACGAAAATCCCAAGGATGATGTGCGAGAGCTTGAACCACCAACCAGGAATCACGAAAAACAAATAGCCGAACGCGAAGGTGCTGAGCATGAGCCCAACGGTGATCAGAAGACCTTTCGTTGGCTGTACGCGAGAAATGAAAAACGACAAGAGCACTGCGATGAGGACGGAGAGCGACTGCGTGAGAAGATCGGGAACCGGCCTGAGGGTGCGGCCCGTGGAAAGGGCCTCGAGGATGTTCGCATGCACAGCAAGCTTCGGGCTCTTCGCTTCTTCCTTGGTGAATGGAGTAAGCGCGAAGTCATCCGGGTTTGAGATGTATTGACTCCCAACGATGACGAGCTTGTTCCGAAAGAAGCCCTCGGGGTAGTTGCCCGTTACCACTCGGTGAAACGGGATCGTCGCGTACTTGCTACTATCCACGGGCGTCTGCGTGTATTTGAACATGGCGAACGTCGCGTCCGCCTCAGGGTTGTAGCTCGCTCCCGGGAAGGAGCTCGCGTCGAACTTCACTTCTCCCTGCGACTCGCGCCACTTGTTGGCCATCCAGAGATGGAAGGAGTCTTCGCCTGAGATGTTGAGTGTGGCACGGCGGATAACTGAGTCGCGCGCGAAGACTTGATTATCTTGATACAAGAAGGCCGTGGAGTACCCAAGGGGGCGGAGCTGCTCTAAGGGCAAGACTTCACCGAACATCATTTCGAACTTCGTACCGAACCGGAAGAAACCTTTCTTTGATTTTTGAAACTCTTGAACTCTCTCGAGGAGCTGATTCATGTAGCGCTCTTCGACCTGGGACTCAGGCTCCATCTCCAAGGGAACAAGGTAGCCGATTCCGAGGGGGGCGTCGGCGATGACCTTGTCGAGGAGTCGGTAGTGGCTGGCGTATGTATACGGGTAGGTCTCACCCAAAAACTGGTCGCTCTCCTCGTCCATGACGATGGTCACGATCTTCGTCTGCGGCGTTGAGAAGATATCGAAGCGGGCCCAGAGGTCGTAGAAGATCGCATCAAGGGAAAAGAACGAGTATTGAATGAGAATGAGAATGAAGACGACCGTGAAGAACAGGGGATAGAGACTTGAGTACTCGAGCTGCTTAAAGCGCTTAAGCATGCGAGTAATCCGTTTCACGGCTCACGCTATCAAAAACATGGTGCGCGCTCTCTATTGCCAGGATCATTTGCTGTGCCGCCGAGTGGTTCGCGGCATAGAAGCGGTACTTAAAAACCCGAACCGAACTCACTTCGAGGTTCGGCTGATCTAACTTTGCAGCGAGCTCCAGCAGCTTGCGCGACTCCCACTTAAATGCAGCGAGCTTCTCAAGGTACTTGCTCCAGAGCTTCGACGGAAACAACAATCGATACAAGCCGCCGGCGAAGGGTGCTACCAGAAATTGCACCATCCAGCTACTCGCCTTTTGGCCGTCATTTCTTGGTGACTGCAGCTTCAGCGCTGGTGCCCAAACAAGGCTCATCACTAATAGCGCAAGCGTATGGCGAGCCGCTAGTTTCTGCTGGACCTGACAGCCCAGACTAAAAAACAACGCTTCAAGCTCACCGTCATCGGCGAACTCCAGGACCTTCTTTTCAATGACAAAAGAGACTCGATCAGCGGCAAAGAAGGCAAAGGCACGGTGGAAGAAACCACTGTAGGTATAAATCTTAGGGGCTTCAATTTTTAACTTATGAGCTTGGGCCCGCGCCAAACGATAAGCAGCGGGGTAATCCGTTTCAATGGTTTCCCGCGCTTGCAAGTAGTGTAAGAGGAACTTATCTGGGTATAGGTTAAGCAGGACACAAACAACTAAGGCAAAGACACTCATGATTAAAGTGATCATCAAAGGCAG
>JBKHVY010000143.1:0-6483 GCA_046569805.1 Bacteriovoracia bacterium
TGCCCACTAATTGGATATGTTGCTAAACTTGCGTGGAGGGAGGTCTTTTGCACGAACATCGTCTGACCATCACCATCAATCTGCCCTTAGCGCTGCTTGCACTCTTGATGCTGGCCCTTCATCTCATTGCCCTGATGTTCCACCTCGAGTGGTTACCGAAGCTCGCAGAATTCGAACCGCCGAAAGAGAAACGAACCTTCCAGGTTCGAGAGATCCGCACTCTCGGCGAAAGAACTTCGAAGATCAAAGATAAAATTCTCGTGACCAAAGACCAGCGCCAAGAAGCGAAGCAAGACCCCTTCGCGCAAGCCGCTCAAATGAATCGTCCCTTCCCGAAGCCCGGACAACCTGAGGCCAGTGCACCCACTGCCGCCAAGAATCCTTATCGGCCCCAGGAACGTGCTCGCGCGATCGAGCAACTCACGCAGCGATCGCAGCCCGTCACCAAGGTCGCGACCCAGCAACCGCAAGGCGGCGGCATCGCGGCCCTCGGCGGCTCACCCACGCTCACGAAGTCGCTGATGAACATGCAGGTCGAAGTCCCCGAGGGAGTTAAGCAAGACGAGCTGAACGAATTCGAACTCATGTTCTACGGCTTCCAGAAGCGGATGATGGAGAAGTACTTCAGTAGCATCGTGCTCCAAGTGCGGCAGTACGAGAAGCGCTACTCGCTCCCGACGCTCATGCCCGAAGGGCGCCACACGATGACGGGCCGAGTGACCTTCGACTCCGACGGAAACATCAAGCAGATCAAGATGATCCGCTGGACCCAGGCCGATAAGCTCCAGGCGATGTTCGAGGACATCCTGAAGTCGATGGACACGCTCCCGAACCCACCGAAGCTCCTGCGCAACAAAGACGGCGAGTTCGTAGTGTTCTACACGTTCACGGTCAACAACGTTTAGAGTTTTTCTTTGAACCAGTTGGTGAGCCGCTTGCCGAGACCCGCTTCGTCGTCCGTAAAGAGATGCGCGATGGCTTCCTTCACTTCGCGCGACATCACGTCGACGGCGTCCGCGTCGGGGGCGAAGTCCGGGATCCGCAGCTTCAGACTCTGCTGCTCCTGCTCGCGCTTGCGGAAGAGCGCTGCGAACTCCGGGTTGCCGCCTACGTAGGCTTCGAACTCCGTGCGCTCGCCGTCCTTCAAGGTTCCGTCGAGGTAGGCGGTGATCTTCTTCGCGAAGTGCTCTTGGTTCATCATAGCTGTACCTGTGCGGCCGGGCCCCAGTGCGGCGGCTGGCCCATGAGGAGGAAGCGCGCGTTGTGGACCTTTTCGATCACCTCGAAGTGCTTCATCCCGAGGCCCCGCTCGATCTCCTCGAGCGCCCAGCCCTGCTGGAAACGCAGCCAGGCGACGGCGCGGGTCTTCGCGTCCATCTGGTAGAACTGCTTGAAGTCCTTCTCCTCGTAGCTCACCGTGAGCTGCGTCGACCGGCGCACGCCGAGGTCGACGATCACGCGCACGAGCGAGCGGAAGAACTGCTTGCGCAAGACCTGCTGGTACTTCTTGTCCGACTCGTCCCAATCTTCCGTTAGCCAGATGTCCTTCTCCCGCAGCAGGCACTGCGTGAACGCGTCGATCACGAGCTGCTGCGCCTGCAGGTCATCCGGTAGGAGGCACATGGCCAGTGAATGGCATTTGGGGAGAAGCGGCTGAATGAGATTGAAAAGATCCTTCTTTAACACCTTAAGATCATAACAACGGACCGCTCTCGAGGTAAAGGGAGGAATTCTGTGCAAAACACTCGCCTTTTCAATGCCTTAGCGCTTTGCTCTGTGCAGAAATCAAGTTTTGGTCCGTGCCTCCGATAAGATCCCTAAGCTAGGCCCAGTGGTCTGAACTTAAAGGTTTGTTTATGACACTTCATCATACGCGTTGGTTTGTTCTCGCTCTGCTCTTGGGGCTCGTCGCCTGTCAGGAAAAGAAGACGACCAAAACCACGAACACGACAACCAATACGGACACCGTGAACTTCAACACCTCCGGCTCCGGCGGTGGCTCAACGGGTACATCCACAGGCGGCTCCACTACCGGTGGCTCAACCACCAGCGGCGCCGGAGGCTCAACCACTGGTGGCTCTTCCGGTGCCTTCGCCTACGACGCTGTGATGTCCGGCGGAAAGACGTGGTCGATCGGCGAAGTCCCGAGTGACTTCAACGATGACCCAAGCTCCGCGAACTACACCATGGGTACCTTCGTGGGCCTCAGTGCCGATAACGTGGGCCAGTTCGCGGCCGATAACCAGTTCCGCGTGCGCGTTCGCTTACTTGAAGAACCGGTCGTGACCGGCGGCTCGACGCAGAAACTCCTCTGTTCGCAGCGGACACAGAACGTCTCCACCAACAACTGCCTCGTAAACGGTCAGAACCAGCCCTGTAAGTACTCCAAGGCGTGGTATCAGGTGGGAATTCGTAACATCTATGACAATGGGAATGGCAACTATTCGCTCGGTGGCATTTATGATGTCCGAACAATAGAAAACCAAGGAGTCAATGGACTGTCACCAGTCATTGACTGGTCCAACTCTCGTCAGCGAGCAAGCAACATCGTTGGGTGGGCGATCGCGGTGTTCAACGTTGAATCGAACAATGCGTGCCTAAGTAGCCCCAACAGCAGCTCGTGCCCGAAGGCGATGCATCCATCGAAGGCCTGCTGGCGCATGCGCGTCGAGCTCTCGACCGAGAACACGCCGAACGCGGGCTTCTAGCCGAGCTTCTCCGCGATCACGCCCGCGAGGTTCACTCCGTGGGCGTGGCTCACTTCCACCAACAACCCTGGGCACGTGATGTTCACTTCCGTCGGCGTGTCGCCGAGGATGTCGAACGCGACCCACGGGACCCCTTCCGCGAGGAGTTCGGCGCAGATCGCCTCGCACTTCGCCTGAATCGCCGGAGAGAGCTCGATGGCTTCGAACGCGGCCCCCTGGGCGATGTTGGAGATGAACTCTCCTGCTTTAGGCTTCTTCAGAATGCTTCCGATGTGCGAGCCGGCGAAGTAGAGCGCGCGGATCTCGCCCTTGAAGACTTCCGGCATGAAGGCCTGAGCGACGATGGGTCCGGCCAGCTCGCGCGCCTTCACGGCGAACCTCTCCCCTAATCCAGCATCACCGATGGCCCACTTCTCCACCCCGATGCCGGAGTACAGATCGAGCGGCTTTAAGACGACGTCTCCCACTCCTTGAGCGACGAGCTGTTGGCGGAAGGCCTCGAAGCCTTTTTCGTCTTCACCGACCCAGCTCGCCACGGCTCCCGCCTGCTGGTACGCCAGCAGCTTCTCGTTAAACTGCATGATCCCCCGCGGGCGATTGACCACGCGCACTCCCAGCTTCTCCCACTGATCGAGGATCCACAGGTAGCGAAGATAGCGGCCATCGAAGGGCGGATCGAGGCGCATGTGCAAGGTATCGCCGGCAGCGGGCAAGACCAGCGTCTCACCGGCGAGCTGGAAACTTGTGAGGTAAGCGCCCGTGTGGGCACCTGTGAACCTGTACATGCGCAAGGGAGCAGGCCGATTCGCCCAGGCGAGGTGCTTCTCGAACAACACGTAGCACTCATGGCCTCTGTCCTGAAGAGTCAGGGCCAACAGAAGTGTCGAGTCTTTCTTAAGGTTCAGCTTCTCGAGTGGATCGATGTAAAAGATATGCTTCATGTGTTCACCTGTGACTTTAAGAACTCGGCAAACTCCTCGTTCTGATCACCCTTCTCCCATTGTTTGTACCACGTTCTCATCTGACTCAAGAGGTCTCTCAGGCCCAGCTTGTGCGCGGCCACGATGTCTTTCAAGATGTCTTGCTCGTCCTGATACGTCATAAGGGCCGCAAGCCGGGCCTGGTTCCATTTTTCTTCTTGATCTGGGCAGTCCTCAGCGTCACGCTCCTGGGCGACACAGAGCTTGCGCAGCTCCGGCAGAATGATCTCGCGCACGAAGCGCCCCGTGACCTCGTTGGCCTTCTGTGGCGACAGGTTCGGTCGAAGCTTCTCGAACTCGCTCATGAGCTCACGGGTCGTCGCGACGAGAAACGCCTCGAACTCCTTTCCCCTAGCAGAATCGGCCCGGTACTTGGCAAGCTTCGGGCTATCTTTGTAGTACTCATTCAGGAGTTGGTCTGAGAAATAGCTCGCCATGTTTTCATTAAGATCCACATGGTCCTTCACGAAGAACAGTGTGTGGAACATCTCATGGAACACGAGCTCCACCAGCTCCACTTCCTCGTACTCAAAGAAGGAACTTAAGATTCGATCTTCCAGGTAGCCGAGCGTCGAGTAGGCGTACACTGGGCGCTGGAAGGTGACGAGGCCCTCGCGCTCAAGGTTCTTCGCGAAGCTCTCCGCGTCGGAGCGCTGATAGAATCCGAGGTAGGGGAAGGCGCCGAGGAAGGGAAACGAGTGTTCGACGGCTTCGATGGCATCAGGCCTTGAGGCAACGACGAGCCAGGAGACGGCCTTGTCATCCAGGAACGTCGTTTGCGAGTAGATGCCTTGCGCGGGATGCGCGAAGTAAGCCTCGAAGAACTTCTTCGCGTCTTCGATCAGACGAATCTTGAACTTTACCTCTTCGCTGACCTTCGGGTCACTCAGGACGCGATCGTTGGGAGTGGAGCTCCACTGGATCTTGAGCTGACCCAGGCCTTGCTTTACAAGGTAGGTCGGCGTCGAGCAGCCCAGCAGCAATAGGAGGAGGAGGTAGCGCATGCAGCTGATGTTAGCGCGACTTTCGAGTGACGACAAATGTCCCCACGCCCAAGATGATGAGCGTCGCCGGAACCTTCACGTAGATCGCCGGCGTGGGTCTGAGCCAGATGACGCCGAGGCTCGCGAGCAACATGGTACTGCACATGAGCTTTGCGCGCACACGGATCACACGGCGGATGCGCCAGTCTTCCATCGCTGCGCCGAACACTGGCATGGCCAGCAGCCAAGCGTGGAAGCGAGGGCTCGAGCGCGAGAAGCACACGCCCGCAAGCAACAAAAAAGGCGTCGTCGGGAGAATCGGCAGGAACGCACCGATGACTCCGAGGACGAAGCAGAACCAGCCGCAGACGAAGAGCAGTGGCTTAAGCATGGGCCGGCGGGCGCTTACCAAAGCACGCCACGAGCCGCCCCTGGCACGAGAACGCCGTCGCTGACGTAATCTCCACATCGACCCAGTTCCAGAGATAGTCTTTCTCGACCTCCGGGGGATCAAAGTGTACAAGCCGATTACAAGAAGTGCGACCGGTCCACTTGGTCTGACCTTTAAAGCTTCCCTTCTCGACCACGAGCATGCGGTAGGTTTGGCCTTCCATTTTTTTGCGGATGCCTTCTTGGACTTCTTCTTGCGCGTCCATGATCTCCCGCAGGCGGCGGCCACGGATGTCGTCGGTGATCACGTCGTCCATGCGCGCGGCCTTGGTGCCCTTGCGAGAGCTGTAGGCGTAGGCGAAGACGAAGTCGAACTGGGCGGCCCGCAGAAGCTTCAGCGTGTCCTGGTGCTCCTCTTCGGTTTCGTTCGGGAAGCCGGCGATGATGTCAGAAGTGATTACCATCTGCGGATTGCTCTTGCGCATTTTCTCGATGAGCCCGAGGTAGTGCTCGACGGAGTACTCACGGAGCATACGCTGCAGAACGGAGTTCGAGCCGGACTGCACCGGCAAGTGCAGGTGGTTCGCGAGCTTCTTGATCTTTCCATGGGCCTCAACCAACTCGTCTGAAACATCGTACGGATGACTCGTGGTGTAGCGGATCAACTCCAGGCCCTCGATCTTCTCGAGTTCGAAGAGCAGTTGTGCCAGAGACTCACCGTTGTCTTTACCGTAGGAGTTCACGTTCTGACCGAGAAGTGTGACTTCCTGCACACCGGAGTGTTCAACCAGGCGGCGCACGTCTTTGACGACTTCCTCGAGACGGCGCGATTTCTCGCGGCCTCGCGTGAAAGGAACGATGCAGTAGCTACAGAACTTGTCGCAGCCTTTGATGATGTTGACGTAGGCCTGTGGTGAGCCGTGAGTGATCTTCGTTTCGATCGAATAGTCCTCACTGCGATCCCACGTGGTCACCGAGAACTTCCGGTCACCGGCGTAGGCGCGGTAGACCATCTCACCGATGTTGTCGATCACGTCCGTGCCGAAGGCGAAGTCGAGCTGCTTGTACTTCTTAACGAGCTCCTTCCCTTCTGTCTGAGCGATGCACCCACCGGCAGCGATGATGACGTCTTTCTGCTTCAGGGGCTTCGTCTCTCCGAGGTGCGAGTAGAACTTCTGGTTCGCGAGGTCACGGATAGCACAGGTGTTGAAGAGCAAGAGATCCGCTTCTTCTTGCTTGTCGGTCGCCGTGAAGTTGAGCTTCTCGAGGTGCGAAAGTATGCGCTCACTGTCGTGATAATTCATCTGGCACCCGTAGGTACGCATCCAAACTTTACGGGCCGGAAAATCTAGGTCTCCGACTCTTATGACAGGCGCTTCTGTGTTATTTTCCATAGATGAAACCATGTACCAAGAAACTCCT
>JBKHVY010000144.1:0-6469 GCA_046569805.1 Bacteriovoracia bacterium
AGCACCATCGGCGCGGTAAGTGGTGTTCACGGTATTCACGATCTGGTCGTTGAGCTTAGTCACTTTTTGCTGCGGTCGGAAGAAATTATCAAATGAGTAGGCGACCTCGTAGCTTTGACCTTCGAAGCTCTGCTTTTCGCTCTTGATAGTCTGAGTTCCGAAATACGTGAATTGGCTTAACACGCCGTCTTCTGAATTGATCGACTGCACGAGTTCTGTGTTTGGGAAGTACGTGTAGACCTGGCCATCCCTTGCTTCGAGCAGCCCCGTCACTGCATTGTAGGCGTAGTTAACATTTCTACCGTCGGGGCGCTGAATAGATGTGAGCTGCTTGTCTTCGTTGTAGATGTAAGATGTCTGCGTTGAGCTTAGTCCTGGCAGAAGCGGCGGCTCGTAGCTCTGCGTGAGCCCCATGAGGTTGAAGCTGAAGTTATGCGTCGGGCGCCCGGGAGGCGTTACTCCAGAAATTCGTCCATCCGGATCATACGAGAGTCCAATGATGCGCCCATCCGGCATGATGGTCTGAATCACGCGTCCGGCTGCGTCGTAGTTGTAGCTCGTCACTTGATTAAGGGCATTGGTGATGCTCGAGAGATATCCCTCGGGGTTATAGCTATACCGAGACACCGTCGTGCCTTGAGAAACTTCCGTCTTGCGCCCCAAAGAATCGTAGCTCATCGTCACTGGAGCATCGTTGCCAAGTTTCATGAGGATAGGACGTTCGAACTCATCTATTGTCATCGTGGAAACCACACCCGAGGGGTTGGTGGTGACAGAGGTCAAAGTCGCTTTATTAAATACGCTAGTCGTAACGGCGTCGTTGACCTTTTTGGTGGAGGTGATCTGAGAATAGGAGTATGGATCGCTCGGATTTGAGAGGATGACGGACTGAAGATACTCTGTCAGGCGTGTAACCCCGTCTACGACCTCTTCGCGGCGCGACGGGCGATTGAGTGCTGCTCCGAAGCGCTCGTCAGGGACCGTGCTCTGGCGCGTGGATTCGAAGGGATTGCTGCGCGTGAAGCTTAGATCGGTGTTCTCCGTATAGGTCGTCGCAAAACCCGATGGGGCGATTTCGGTACGAGTGTAGAGACCGGTGGAGTAGTCGTTGTCTTTCACGTAGATGGTTTTGCGGTTAAGTTTTGAGATGAGCTCTGTCTTGTGGGCTGTACCTTCTGCGCCAGGAACGAGCGTCCAGGAATTCCCACCGTTCGCCACATCCGTTGTGAGGTAGCCATTTTCGAAGGTGAAGTCCGAGCGCATGCCACTAGGTTTAGTGAAGCTTGCGATCAGGTCTGCATCTTCCTGGTATGAAATCGTGTGCGTTTGGTTCTGTGGATCCGTGATGCGAAGGATGCGTCCAAGGTCATCGAGTTCGATCGTCGTCATTTGACCAAATGGTGCGATGATCGACTGGAGCTTGCCGTCAGCGTCGCGGAGAAAGACCGTTTGCTTTCCGAAGGCGTCAGTGATTTTATGGATTTTGTTATCCGCAGTATAGGCGAACGAGTAGATCAGGCGCCCCGTCAGCGTTAAGTGGGTCTCAAGATGCTTGCCGCCGGCGTCGAACTTATAGACCTCGTCTCCATTGACCACCAAATGGTTGCCCGACGGATCAACCGAAGCCTCTCGAGTTGCCCGCCCACCGGCCCCAGGAAAGAGATTCTTTTCACTAGCGTTGTAGGTATGAATGATCGAAATAGACCAGCTTTCTGGGTTAAAGTTATTGAGCAGGAAAGGCCCTTCGTATTCGGAGTCGTATTCCTCTGAGTGAGAACTTGAATAGTAAAGATCAAACGGAGCGCCGGTGACAGGAATTATCTCTGCGACTGATTTTCCATCGACGTTTAAAATTGAACCGTCAATATCGAGCTTACACTCAGGCTCTTGAAGGTTTTCAAGGATGGCATTTGTCCATCGCGTCTCAAAGTTAAAGATCGGATCACCGAATTCGTTAAAATTCGTTGACCGAGCTGTCGCAGTCTTCTCGCCTTCAGTGCGTGCGGTAAACTCGATTAAGACGAAGCATGAGCCAGCCGCTAATTTACAAGTGTCTTCCTTAACTACAAATTCGGAGGATGACTCAAGACCTGTAAATTGCATAAAGCCAGAATAGTTCGAGTGCTCAAACTTTAACTGAATGACTTCACCGATTCGAAAAATCCCAAGATTAAACACCTTTGAAATCGTCTGGGGTGATGTCTCGACGGGGACTTCTGTCGAAAGAAGCTGGATTGGCTCTGCCTCACTCCCTCTGTAGAGGTTGAACTCCTTCATGCCCCTTTTCTTGTAGGCATATTTTCGAACGACTAACTTCGGTTTAAGTACTGGTTTACCAATTACCGTTTTTTGCTTTTTGTCCTTTGGTGCAGCTTCTACCATTGCTCCGGAGGTAAGAAAAAAGAGTCCGGCTAAAAATACAGAGTAAGCAAATTTCATAGCACCTTCTTTTTTTCGAATGAGCCATTTTCATATGAGATCCGAGGATCCCCCAAAAGGTAATGAAATCTTGCGGAAAAACTAGCTTAATTCCAGGTGCTTGCTCGGCTTATCGCAAATGACATAGCTGCCACTGATCCTTGCCACTCAAGCTCCAGAATATTTAGCTCAAAATAATATTTGAACCAGCTTGAATCCTTCTCCGGCGAGGGCGTGTTTGCCACCTACTCGCGAGACAATTTGGGTCAACTAAAGTCTGTGACTCTCAACGATCAAGTTATCTCCTATGCCCTCGACTGGGACGGGCGCCGGGTGGCGAAGAGACTCAACGGCGTCAACGTTTCTCGTCACACCTTCGAAAGCCCCCTGCGTGTTGCCATGGAGACCGACGAGGCTGGCGCCCAGAAGCACTACGTCTACGGCTCCGGGATTAATTCTCCGGACTACATGATTCTCAACGGAGAGAACTTCCGACTCATCAAAGATCACTTGGGCTCTCCGAGACTTGTGATTAGCGCAAATACTGGCACAATAGTTCAGAGAATGGATTTTAACGAATGGGGCGAAGTCCTGTTCGATTCGAATCCAGGGTTTCAGGGATTCGGGTTTGCAGGTGGTCTGTACGACCAGGACACGAAGCTCGTGAAGTTCGGTGCTAGGGACTACAGTCCCGCAGTCGGCAGATGGCTGAGCAAGGATCCGATTCTGTTCGCCGGTGGTGATGCGAATCTGTACGGGTACGTACTACAGGATCCGGTGAATTTGATAGATCCATCAGGAAAGATTCCTCTCGCTTTTATATTGTTTGGAGTAGTTCTTTTGATAGATCCATCTGAAATCTCGCCAAAAATCGAGCCACAAAAAAAGCCAACGATACCTGTCCCAAATGAAATCCAACCTGGTGTACCTGTCGAAGAAATTAAAGAGAAGCTAAAAGAAAACAAAGAATTCAAGGATCGGATATGCTTAACCTGAAAGAATGGAGAAATGCGAAGCGAGTTGCATGCACTTTTTTGGGGCTTACATGCCTCTATCTGTTAATCAAATACGTTTTTTTAAATAAGCAGTTATCTGACGACGTTAGTTGCACTCAAACTAATAGTCAGCTAGGAATTAAGTGTGGAACACCATTAGGAATCCCAGTCAAAAATTTGCAACGAAGCGATAATTGACGGTAATCCTAACTTCACGCTCCCAAGCTCAACTTACTTGAGCTGCTGAATGTACGCCCGAATAAGCTCCAGCTCCGCCGTCGAGAGCGGTGCCGCGTCTTCGGGCATCTCGCCACTCTCCACCACCTGGAAGAGCTCGCTCGCGTCGGGATCGCCCGGCACGAGCTTTCTCAGCGTGCGGGCCTCGTCGTTGACCCAGCGGTGACACTCGGCGCACTTCGGGATCAAGATCTCGGATTGGATTTTTTTGAAGGTCACGACTTCGGGCACGGGTTCGGCTTCCACCGGCGGAAGGCCCTCGCGCTCGGGAGCTGAGATCGGCGCTCCGGGAAGCGTGTAGGTAAGCGTCCCCTTATCAGGAGTGCAGCCGGCGGCGAGGATGAGGGCGGTGAGAAGAATTCTCATGGAATGATCTTTCCACGGCCCGCAAGCCTCTGAAAAGCCAACAGAACCTAGACTGAAATTCTTACCGCTCCCCTCGAAGGCCTCCCTCGCGCATGATACCCCTTGCGCCATGAAACTCCTCTTCCTCATGCTCCTCGCCCTCCCGGCCTACGCCCTCGACGGGCGCTTCGCGGGCACGGTGAAGCTCTCGAACTGCTCGGGCTTCGTGGCCCAGCTGCCGCAGCACAACGACGCCGACCGGGCGTGGGTGCTCTCGAATGGCCACTGCGAGCGCGGGTTCCTCGGGAGCATGCTGGTGAAGCCCGGAGAGGCCCTGGTGAATCGCAAAAAATCGCGGGAACTGCAACTCGTGACTTCGTCCGGGGGCCTCGTCTCGGTGCGCTCGACGCGCCTTCTCTACGCCACCATGACCGGCACCGATCTCGCGGTGTATGAACTGAAGGAAACCTACGGGAAGCTCAAGGACCTCGGCGTCGTGCCGTTCCTGTTGTCGGAGCCTCCTCGCGTGCTGGATTCCGTGGACGTTGTTTCCGCCTACAGAGATCGTATCTTCTCGTGCAGCATCGACGAGGTGCTCGTTGGTTCCCGCGAAGGTGGGTACGCCTTCGTCTCGCCCTTGCGTTTAACTAGCGAGTGCACAAACGGCGACGGCACCTCGGGCTCTCCGGTGGTGCTCGCGGGCACGCGCCACGTAGTCGCCATCAGCAACAGCTACAACAAGCAGGGCTTCGAGTGCTCGGACAACAATCCGTGTGAGGTCGATGCGAATGGTGTGGTCGAAGTGCGCCGCGGGGCCCGCTACGCGCAGCAGATCCTTCCGCTCGTTGAGTGCGTTGAGAAAGGTGAGCTCAAACTCACTCTCACTGGCTGCCGGCTTTCGCGGACGGGGCTCTTAGGTCTCTAACCCCCGAACTTCGCCGCCCGGAACTTCTTTAGGAAGTCCCGGAGCGCGTCGTCGTAGTCCCCGAGGTCGCACACCACGGTGCCGGCGAAGGCCTTCGAGGGTTCGACGAACTGGTCGTGCATGGGCTTCACTTGTCGCAGGAACTGCGCCTTTACGCCCTCGGGCGTGCGGCCGCGCTCCTCGACGTCGCGCTTGAGGCGGCGCTCGTAGCGCAGGGCCTCGGGCGTATCGAAGAACACCATCTCGTCGAAGAGCTCGCGCACGTAGGGCGGATGGAAGATCAGGATGCCGTCGACGATGATCACTCGGCGCGGGGCCACGTGGAGCGTGTCCGTGCGCCGCTTGTGGGTGGCGAAGTCGTAGATCGGCACGGCGGTGGCGTGGCCCGCCTTGAGCTCCTTGAGCTTCTCCGCCAGGAGCGGAAAGTCGAGGCTGTCGGGGTGATCGAAGTTGACCGAGCCGCCGTCGTGGTCGAACTTCGCCGACTGGTCGATGTAGAAGTTGTCCTGGTAGACGATGGTACTCACCGCGTCGCCCAGCGCTCTGTGGAGGGCCTCGGCGAAGTAGGTCTTGCCGGAGCCCGAGCCCCCGGCGACGCCGAGGATGAAGGTCTTACTTAGTTTGGTAGAGTCGATCACCCGCGTCTCCTAGGCCCGGGATGAGGTACCCGTGCTCGTTCATTTCTTTTTCTACGTTTAGGGTCAACACGCGCACGTCCGGGTGGTACTCGGCCAGGCGCTTGAGGGCCACTTCACTCGTTAGGATCGAGAGGACCTTGATCGGGCCCACTTCGTAGCTCTTGAGGCGATCGATCGCCGCCAGCATGGTGTCGGCGGTGGCGATCAGGGGATCACACAAGAGTACGGTCTTCCCTTTAACATTCGCGGGCAGCTTAAAATAGTACTCGACCGTATTATGGATAAATTTGTCACGGTAGATGCCGATGAAGCCGGCACTTGCCACGGGGATTACACTTAAGACAGCGTCGAGGAGCCCGTTCCCGGCGCGCATGACCGAGACCACCACCGGCGGGTTCTTAAGCCGCAGGACCTGGGCCTTGGCGATCGGGGTCTCAACGCTCACCTCTTCCATGTCCGACCAGTCGCTCATCGCCTCGTAGGCGAGGCTTCGGCCAATTTCTTTCATGAGTTCGCGGAACTCAGCCGAGTGCGTGTTCTTATCCCGCAGGTAACCGAGCTTATGCTGAAGGAGCGGGTGCTTGATGATTTGTACGTTATTCATGATGTCCTCTTAGAAAACCGTTCCGTCACTTTGGATGTTAAGCGGGGGCCCACCGCCCTCGCGTTTCTCAGCGGCGATGCGCCGGCCGGCCCACCAGGTTCCGCCTTCGAGTACCTTCGCCAAGGGAAACTCGGCCGCTGTTTTGCCCAGGGCCTTCTGAACCTCGGCGCCGATGAGATCCAAGAAATACACGGTGAGGCCTCGCCACTCGATGATGAGGTCGCTCCCCGGGGTCCAGGTCTTCGTTGCGTCGTTGGGGTTCCTGAAACTCACAAGACCTGCGTCGATCAAGAGCCCGCCGTTGCGA
>JBKHVY010000145.1:0-6330 GCA_046569805.1 Bacteriovoracia bacterium
ACGAGGCCGAGGCCGTCGTCCACATCGATAAGTCTAACGAGTTCTGGGGGGCTTCTACGTCGCTCGCCGACACGCACACACGCGCCTTCCTTAAAATACAAGACGGCTGCAACTACGTGTGTAGCTTCTGTATTATTCCCTTCGCCCGGGGTCGCTCGAGGACTCAGCCGATTCGAGATGTCATTACTCAGGCGCAGGCACTCTTAGACCAGGGCTTCCGCGAGATCGTTCTCACGGGCGTGAACGTCGGTGAGTACGAGTCCTCCTCCGGCGAGAAGCTCTCAGAGCTCTGCCGTGAACTCACGGCGCTCGATGGTCTTGAGCGGCTGCGGCTCGCGTCGGTTGAGCCTAATACCTTCTCTCAAGAGCTGCTCGATGTTTTGAAGCGAAGCGGGAAGTACATGGATCATTTCCACATCCCGCTTCAGAGTGGAAATGATCAGATCCTGAGTGCCATGCGCCGTAAATACGACGTCGCGAAGTACAAAGAAGTCATCGCCATGATCCGCGAAGCCTTCCCCACGGCCGCGATCGGGGCCGACGTGATCGTCGGTTTTCCGGGGGAAACCGAAGAACAGTTCCTCGATACGTTTAATCTTTTGCGTGAGCTTCCTATTACCCATTTTCACGTCTTCCCGTTTTCGAAGCGCCAGAACACAACGGCCGCGAAGCTGCCTGGACAAGTCTCCGCGGCGGAGAAAAAACGTAGAGTCAGGGACTTGATCATGCTCGGGGATGCGAAGCTTGATGCTTTCGCCCGTGAGCTCGCGGGCGCACAGCTCAGTGTGCTCTTCGAAGCACAAAAAGATGGCTGGTGGGAGGGCTACGCTCCGCACTTCGTGCGCGTTCGTGTGCGCTCATCCGAGAATCTCGAGAACAAAGTTCGGAAGGTTCACGTCATGAGTTGGAACGGCACCCAGCTGGACGCCGTACTTCTCTAGCTACGTCCGCGCAGCTTAAGGTAGGCGCTGACGAGACGCTGATGGCTTCCTAGTACCAATTTTTTAAACCACTCAGGTCGCTGCTCTAGTTCCTTGAGCATTTGCGCTTGGGGAACCACTGTTACGACGACGGGGGCATCACCCGCCTGGGCACTGAAAAATCGATACTGCGATTCTACGGGGGCGACGGTACCGATGAAGTCTCCGGCCTCTAGCACTTCGACGATAATGGCTTGGTTCTGAGCGGAGAGCTTCGAGATAATGACTTTGCCTTTTTCGATCACGAAGGCCTCTGCTCCCTCGTCGCCCTCACGGAACAAAAACTCCTGAGGCTCGAAGAGTTTCTGAATGCCGGCCTTGGCCGCGCCGGCCGCTTCCGGATTGGCGAGGCTTCGGACACGCTGAATGAGATCGAAGCCCTGCGCAGGCTTCGCAAGGCGATAGAGCTGCTTAATGTTTTTGAGCTCAACCGGCAGCTCGTTCAGGTGACCACTATAGATGAGGATCGGGGTCTCCGCTTTCACTAGCCGGCGGTATTCTTGGATGAACGTCGTTCCATCCATCCGTGGCATGCGGATGTCGGTGACGATGACGTCGAACTTTTGCTTCTGTGCTTTAAGGAGTCCTTCGGCACCATCCTTCGCACTAACGAAGAGGAATTCCTTTGCGTCGAAGAGACCGCGGACGATCTCGACGAGCTCTACGTTATCGTCGACCATGAGAACAGATTTGCGGGTAAGCATCGGAGCCTCGTGAGTTTAAAAATAATCTTTGCGGAACTTGATCTGGTCGCGGTCCGGTCCGTAGGCGGCAATGCCGACGGGGATCTTCAGCTCTTCCTCAATCATCGCAATGTATGCAGCGAGTTCAGGAGAAAGCGTGGATCCGGCGAAGTCGTCGCTAAAGGGCTTGAGGTCTCTAAACAATGGCTTCACATGCGCGAGGTTCATGCCGGGCCGAGCGGTCGTGTGGGTCTTGCCTTCATATTCGTAGGCGTAGCACACGCGCAGAACCTTCATGCCTGAGAGGATATCGAGTTTTGTGAGTGCAATCGACGTAAGCGACGAGCATTGGATGGCGTAGCGCAGGAGTGGAAGATCGAGCCAGCCGCAACGGCGCACGCGGCCCGTGGTGGCTCCGATTTCGTTGCCGGTCTTTTGGATGTAGGCACCGACCTCGTCGAAGAGTTCGGTCGGAAAGGGGCCCTCACCGACGCGGGTCGTGTAGGCTTTGCAGATCCCGAGGACTTCGTCGATCTTACCTTGGCGCGTGCCGGCACCGGTGTGGATTCCCGCGGCCGTTGTCGAGGACGATGTAACGAAGGGGTAGGTGCCATAATCAATATCAAGCAGTGCGCCCTGTGCTCCTTCGTAGAGAACTTTCTTCCCCGCGGCGAGAGCGTCTTGCAGCACGCCGAAAGAGTCACCAACGAACTCCTTCATCTGCTGGCCAAGAGCGTAGAGCCGTTCGACTTCTTGCTCGATGCTCGGACAAGGCACTCCATATCTCTTTTCAAGAAGAAAAATTTTTTCATCAGCAGTCTGCTTGAGACGCTCGAGGAGCTGATCTTTATTTAGGAGGTCTTTAACCTTGAGTCCACGTCTTCCAATTTTGTCTTCGTAGGAGGGGCCGATGCCCTTGCCAGTGGTTCCGATCTTCACCGGACCCTGGCCCTCGCGAGCCGCATCGATGAGTTTGTGCCAGGAGGTGATCACCGCTGTGTTTTCCGACACCAGGAGATTCTTTCTGGTCACACTAATGTGCGTTCGAACCGTTTCAAGTTCTTTGAGGAAAGCCTCCGGCTCCAGCACCACTCCGTGGCCCACCACGGAGAGGCAGTGTGGATGTAAGATTCCCGACGGCACGAGGTGGAGCACGATCTTCGTGCCCTTGACCCAGATGGTGTGGCCCGCGTTGTTTCCACCTTGGTAGCGGACGACGAGGTCAGCTTTCTGTGAAAGCAGATCCGTGATTTTACCTTTGCCTTCGTCGCCCCACTGAGCACCGATGATCGCGAGAGTTTGCATGGCTGGACCTTTCACTTAGAGAGGGGTTGGAGAATCAGCCAAGATTATAAGATGAGGGGGCATTGAAAGAAATAAAAAACCAGGGAGGTGCGGAGCACCATCCCTGGCAAAAGATCCACCATCTTCTGGGAGGAAAGATGAGGGACACTCGTTAGGCGATACTTCGAATTTCGAGTTGTCCGTGGAGTGCGTCGAGCACTCCTTGAAACTCGCTCAAAGTAGGCAGGTTTCCGAAGTGCGTATTCTCATGCATGTTCATGCAGATGAAATCCGCAACCTCGATCGGCTTCGAGCGTTCTGCGTCCTTGCAGAATGCTCTCCAGTTACTCTGTCCCGTTTGTCGATATGACTGGAACAGACTCTCGATTAGTTCTGCGCGGGTCTTCACTCCCAGACCGACGACTTGGCCCGCGCTTCCTAGTTCGAGGTACCACACTCGGTAGTCTTGGCGGTGCTGCGGATGCTGTTTGGTTTCCACGGCGATGGCAAGATACATAGGGGCCTCCTTACTCTCGATGGGAAAATCCATTTTCCCGTATGTGTGTGTGAAAAGGAGTGCTATTTGGTTTCCATCCTAGAAGCTGAGCACTCCTTTGCTCGCATCCTGCTTAAAAGATCATACGTCTCAAAAGTCGCTTTCAGAGTGCCTTTTCGCTTTTTTCTTCTGGCCTCCAGGCCAGAGGAAGACAGATTGTGCGGAGTCAAAAAAGCAGATCAATCCTATATTTGAGTTATTTAGATCACTTGCTTGGATGCGTTATCGGGGCATTTTGCCCCTGCCAAAATAATGCCATGGCTGGGTACTCCGAGTTATTTTTCTCGTTCAACTGCGTTGGAGTTCTTACAATCAGTGCATGTCCTCTAAGAGCGTTTTAAAATCTTCACTCGTCATGGCTGTGGCAACATTCTGTTCGAGAATTCTCGGACTCGTGCGCGAACAAATTATGGCCGCGTACTTCGGCGCAAGTGGATTCACGGATGCCTTCTTAGTCGCCTATCGCATTCCAAATCTTCTGCGTGACTTGCTCGCGGAAGGAGCCTTTTCGTCTGCGTTTGTGCCGACTTTCACAGAGGCCAATCAGGAATCGCAGAGTGCAGGCCGCCAACTGCTGTGGGAGCTTTTTTTTCTTCTGGGGTCCTTCACCAGTGTCATCAGTGTCCTCATCTTTGCGTTCGCGCCCGAGCTCATCACTGTCTTTGCGCCGAGCTTCGTCGCGGATCCTGCGAAGTTTCAGCTGACGGTGGATCTCACGCGCATCATGTGTCCGTTTCTGTTTTTTATTTCTCTCGCCGCACTCTTCATGGGAGCACTCAATTCACTGCGTGTGTTCTTCGTTCCGGCGCTCGCGCCGGCTTCATATAATGTGATGAGTATTCTCGCGATGCTGTTTCTCGCGGGCTGGCTCGATCACCGCGGCTATTCGCCAGTCTTGAGTCTCGGTTGGGGAGCGATGCTGGGGGGACTGATGCAGGCCCTCGTCCAGGTCCCGCTCTTGATCAAGCGCGGGTATGCTCCGGTATGGCCTCGCGTTTTCGGGAGTCGCCGCGCGTGGAAGGTGATCGGTCTCCTGGGGCCTGGATTACTTGGGTTCGCAGCCGCGCAGATTAACCTCCTCGTGAACACGGTGCTGGCGACGTCGGCAGCGGTGGGAGCGACGTCGTGGCTCAACTACGCGTTTCGCTTGTTCCAGCTTCCCGTCGGCATTCTCTCGGTCTCGATCGGAAACTCGAACCTCGTGCACTTCTCCGCCGCCTGGAAGAAAGGTGAAAAGGAAGTGGCTCTGGGATCTCTCTCGTCGAGCTACTACCTGAGTTTTCTCTCCGTGCTGCCAGCGATGGCGCTCTTATATACTTTGAGCGACGAGACGGTGCGCTTGATCTTCGAGCGCGGCCGCTTCACAGCGGAGAGTACGGAAATGACGGCCACGGCACTCAGAATGTACGTGCTCGGGCTGCCGCTCTATAGCCTGTACAAGATCTGGGTTCCCACTTTCTACGCAATTGACCGGCAACGGGTTCCCGTGCTGTCATCGTTGGTTTCAGTGCTGCTGAACATTGCCTTTTGTTGGTGGATGACGCCACGGTACGGGTTTGCCATGCTAGCGCTCGGGACAACGCTCTCCATGTTTTTGAATTGCTCGATTTTGGCCGTTATGTTGAAGAAAGATTTGAAGTTGAGCTGGAGCTTCTTTTTTACAATGCGCCTGGCAAAACTCATCATGGCGACAATTCTCATGGCCGCATCGGTAGAGATTTTGTCGGGTAATTGGCAAATGACAGACGGCAACATCATTTCTCAGTTCTTATATTTGTGCGTCTTAGGAAGCCTAAGCCTGGCGATTTTTTTGCTCTTTCTTCTTGCGACTGGTGAGAGGGAAGTGGTTGGAAAATTCATGAGCAAGTGGCGCCACAGGTTTAAAAAGAGCTAATTTTTCGCTGGTTTATGTTGTAGCGACCCCGGAATTCCGGTATTCTGACTTTGATTTATCTATTGAAGGATCTCTTATGAAGACTGATTTCGAAACCCTCAAAGGGCTTTCTACACATACAATCAACCACTTGAAGCAGGCTGAGCTCGTAGACTTTGCAGCTGACCAGCGAGCGGATTTGATCGAAGCCCTGGCGACTGAGTACGGTGTTAGTTTTGCCACTGACGAAAACATTAAGGAACAGGCCATCGAGGAAGTCGAAGAGAAATTCGGCGCCGACAACCTTCCTGAAAACATCACTGAAACAGAAATGTTCAACCACGCTCGCAAGGAAATCATCAAGTCCTTCAACGGTGAGAACATCGGCGGCCTCTATCTTATGGAGTCACTCCATAACATCGCTATCCGCGTGAAGAACTTCCTTTTAAACTCGGACTTGGTTGACGACGTCTACTGTTCGGATGAAGACCTCATCGAGTTCTTGGTCGAGAAGATCCGCGAGTTTGCTCCTAAGCGTGACATTCGCAACTAAGCTTTAATCTTCATGAGAGACAAGCACTCTTCGAAGAACGGTCCTTCAACCAGACCGTTCAAGACAGAGCTACGGCTTTCGCACAAATAGTAGCCTGTTTCAGAGCGATTTCTAAATAAGTAGAAATCTAGGTACACACGTTCTTCGACGCGCTGACTGGCCTTTCCCTCGACTCGGATCACTTCGGGGAAGAAGATTTGTGTCGCAGCGTCTTTGAACAAGTGGCGTGGATCTGTCTCGATCACAACGTCGTCTTTGTCGTAGTCGAGCTCATCGGCTTCGATCTTCTCGTGAAGGATATCTGGCAAGGGACGAGAGTGATCGTCAGGGATAAATTGAAAACGAGCGTACCAGTCGTAGCGCGTGTCCGTGCGTTTAAATTCGATCAGCTGCTCCTCCTG
>JBKHVY010000146.1:0-6285 GCA_046569805.1 Bacteriovoracia bacterium
CGCCAAGGCGATCCATCGGACCTTCAATCACGACTCCGTGTCCTCGCTCTTCATCTAATGTTTCGGTTGGTGGTTGGGGTCGGAAACCCCGGAAACGAGTATGCCACCACCAAACACAACATTGCCTGGATGCTGTTTGATACGCATCCGGTGCTTCGTTCAGCGAACTGGAAGATGAAGTTTAAGGGTGAGTTCTGTGACGTCGATCTTAAGAGCCAGCGGACGACGTTCCTGAAACCCCAGACGTATATGAACCTCTCCGGAGAATCGGTCCAGCCGCTCGCGGCATTCTATAAAATCCCTCCTTCAGAAATTCTCGTCGTTCATGACGAACTCGATATTCCCTTTGGGCAGGTGCACTTCAAGATGGGGGGTGGGCTCGCAGGCCATAATGGCCTCAAGAGCATTGCGGCCCTTTTGGGTACAGACGCCTTCGGTCGGATGCGAATCGGAATAGGTCGCCCCATCCACGGGAGCGTGGCCGACTGGGTGTTGTCACCGTTTTCTAAGGACCAGCAGATCGCCCTGCCACTGCTTCTAGAAAAGTTGCATGGCCCCCTAGAAGAATGTGTGTTAACTGGTATCGCCAAGGCATCCGTCATCAATAAGAAGTCACTGATTTAAGTAGGAGCATCTCATGGGTTTGAACGTAGGTATCGTTGGTCTTCCAAACGTCGGCAAGTCGACGATCTTCTCGGCCCTGACGTCGGCTCCAGCTGAAGCCGCGAACTACCCGTTTTGTACCATCGAACCGAACGTCGGCGTTGTACATGTTCCTGACCACCGCCTGGATAAGCTCGCGGAGCTCGTAAAGCCCGAGCGCACGGTCCCGGCGATCGTCGAGTTCGTCGACATCGCGGGCCTTGTGAAAGGTGCCTCGAAGGGTGAGGGCCTCGGGAACCAGTTTCTGGGCCACATCCGACAGGTAGGCGCCATCGCTCACGTGGTTCGCTGCTTCGAAGATGGTGACATTATCCACGTCGCCGGCAAGGTCGATCCCGTCGACGATGTCTCGACCATCAACGTCGAGCTCGCGCTCGCGGACCTCGAGTCCGTGAACAAGCGCCTTCAGGGCATCGACCGTCTGATCAAGAGCCAGGACAAGGTCGTGTCGACGAAGGGCAAGATCACCAAGCCCATCCTCGAGCGCCTCGCGAAGATCCTCGGTGAGGGCCTTCCGGCGAGAAGCCTTGGCCTCGACGCCGACGAGATGGAAGCGATCCACGACCTTCACCTCATTACGATGAAGCCTCTCATGTACGTCTGTAACGTCGACGAAGCGAACCTCAAGCAGGAGAACGGGCACGTGAAGCGCGTGCGCGAAATCGCCGCCAAGGAGAACGCGGGCGTTATCACGATCTGTGGTAAGGTCGAGAGCGAGATTGCGGCCCTCGGTTCGAAAGAAGAGAAAGAAGAGTTTTTAAAAGAAATCGGCATCGAAGAGTCGGGCCTCTCGAAGATGATCCGCGCTGGCTACAACCTCCTTGGGATGTACACCTACTTCACCGCTGGCGTGAAGGAAGTCCGCGCGTGGACGTTCCCGAAGGGATCGAAGGCGCCGCAGGCCGCTGCTGTCATTCACACCGACTTCGAGCGTGGCTTCATCAAGGCCGAAGTCTACCACTGCGAAGACCTCTTCACGTACCTAACAGAAGCGAAGGTCAAGGAAGCCGGAAAGTTCCGCATGGAAGGCAAGGAATACGAAGTGAAGGACGGAGACGTTATGCACTTCCGCTTTAACGTTTAAAGCCGAGGTCCACGTCGTAGATTTGGTTCGGTGACGCCGGATCTTTCTGCTCTTGCGAAGCGACGAGAGTCTTGTAGAAAAAGAGATTGCGGAAGATGAGCTTCACGTAGTTTCTCGTCTCAAGGAATGGAATCATCTCGATGTTCCGAAGCATGTCGTCGCCGGCGAAGTACTGGCCCTTCCAACGATCGACGCGCGACTCCCCGGCGTTGTAGGCGGAAAGGATGTACACGAGGTTACCGTCATAGCGCTTGTGGAGCTGCTGGAAGTACTTCGCACCGAGCTCGATGTTCTTCTTAGGTATCGTTAGCTGATTGTCCCGGACCCCCCGCTGCAGCCGTCGCGCCGTGGTTGGCATGAGTTGCATGAGTCCCCTTGCGCCGACGCGCGAGCGTGCCCCGGGATTAAAGACCGACTCCTGCCGAATAAGAGAGAGGAGGATCAGTGGGTCGAGGTTTGCCTTTTTGAGGACTCCCTGAAGTTCTTTCATGTAGGGCTGCGGGTAAAGGATGTTCAGGAGAAAACGATTGAAGACGACTCTCTCTCGATCGAGGTTGGTATAAATAACTCGGAAGCTCTCGAGGTAGTTCTCCTCCGCACCGATGAAAGCCGCGGTAAGAAGATGAGCATCACTCTGGGCGGATTGAAGCTTTGTCTTTGGAAGTTTTTTTAGCATGCTCGGTATGAATGAGCGCTCGATACCTCTTAGCTCAGCATTCATAAATGACTTTGCGTCAAGGCGGGACCACGCCCGGAGTCTGCGCCAGGCTTCAGTTAGCTCTGGTGTGAGGTCTTGCAGAGTTAGGGTTGGTGTATTTTTGGCATCGATGCGCCGGTAGTAGTCGATCTCAGGTGAGCTTCTGTGATGTGTCTGTAGTGCCTTGTTCGCCATGATCCCGTAGAAGCTCAGCGGGTGTCTACGGATGATAGATTCCCACTGAGTCTTTGCAAGTTCGCTCTTCCCCACTTTCTGCAGCGTAAGTGCGATCCAGAACTTCAGTCGCGAATCCCGCAACGAATCCACCTTGCTTAAGATCGAGGTCTGGTTAAGCCAGTCCAAAGCATCTTTCCACTTTTCATCCGAGCCCCAGATCCACATTCGGAAGAACCACGCATCCTCGCGTTGTTCGACGTTTCCGTGTTTCGCGACATAGTCGAAGGCACGAACCGCTGCGGCAGTATTGCCAGAGCGCCAAAGGTTTTTTGCCATGTCGGAGTAGCGCCCAAGGCTCAGCGCTTGAGGCAAGCGCTGTAGGTTCAGTCCAAGCCACGTGTGAAGTTGCTCAGCATGCGTATTGATCGCTTCAGATTTTTTTGAATCGATAGCTTTGTAAGCGGCATCGAGAAGCCTTGAGAATTCAGTGTAGAAAACCTGCTGCATCGACTCCGTATCGAGGCCATATTGCTGAATATGGCGTGTGAGATCTGGTGATATGGTGATGAGCGGCAAGATGTCGCGCGGAATTTGACGATTCGTTTTTACGGCCTCTTCCGTTACGAGTGTGGAGATCAAATTCGAAAGATCCGGCTTAGCCTCGAAGCGCTGCAGGAACCAGATGAAGTCGGCTTGGTTCTTTCCGTGCAAAAAAACGTACATGAATTTCTTAAGAAAATTCATATCCGTGATCGTAAAACCACCATTGGCGAGCGCTTTGGGGGCCATCTGTTGGAGAGCGATCTGTCGGCAGTATCCGAGTCGCTGGAGCACAAGTTTTCTTTCAAGGCCAAACGTCGTAGTGAGTTTTTCTCTAAGGCCAAAGCAAGCCTGCATCAGTTCTTCATGTGGAAGGTTTGAGAAGCGCTTAAGGTCCTGAAGCCACTCGTTAAAGAGTGCGAGGCGTGGATGACGGGAAGCTTCCTTGAGGCCCTTGTCGAGAAGGTATGCGCTTGCGTAGCCTTTCGCCGCGACCTTGTAGATCTGCAGAAAATGGTCGTAGACAACTAAGTCTGCACGAGAAATTTTATGATCCGAATGATCTAAGAATTGAGTCCATGGATCCGTTTCCTTGCTCTGGGCAAAGCTACAATTCCACACGACGAAAAAGCTGAGGAAGAATCGAAGAAACATCCTTAAAATCTTAGCACGAGAACGCTTAGGCGTCGCTAAGCCTATTCGTCCGGGCGGAGACGTTTCTGAATGTCGTGCAAGCGAGCATTGATCTCAGTTATCAGAGGTTTTTTATCCTCTGGCACCACTAAAGACAAATTATTCATGTAACTGGTGACTTCTGTCAGGTACGCGTAGTCCTCATCGCGGTCATCGGCGAGACGATCGAAGGCACTGTTCACTTCCTCGGCAACTTCAGGGAAGTTGTCTCCGTTTCGGAACGCAATCATACTTGGAGGTGTTCCCTGGGCAACAGAGCGAAGATAGTTCGTCAGTTTGAACATTGGCCCGGCGATTTTGTGCGTTAGGAAAACACAAATAATGAAAACAAAACCGACGTAAATGAACTGGTAGGCGGCAAGAAAGATGAGGAGCTCATCGCGAGCAATCTTCAGAGAAGGCATCACGTCCGGATTGGCCTTTGCGAAAGAATCAAAAAGCTCGATGATCGTGATGGGATAGATTAGGCTCGAAATCCACACGAGTGAACACATCACGAGTGTGAAGCGCAGCTGAAATTTGGGATTTACGAGAAAAATGGTTCTCTTGTAGGCGGCCAAAGGGGCGCTCCTCAGTCTAGTAAGAGTCTAGTAACAATGATAAATCTAGCTCTAAGTTCCCGCTACCTAAAACTCGTTGACCGGAGATCAGGCGGGGACGATTATAATGTATCTCAATAGTCAGATATCAGGAGAGCCCATGCGTGACCAAGTTTTGCAGCTCATCACATCCGTAAAAAATCCTGTGACCGGGAAAAGCTTTAGTGAGGAAGGTCGCTGGAAAGATGTTTCTGTGGCAAACGGAAAAGTTACTATTACCTATGCTCGCGACGGCATCAATCCCCAGGAGAAGCGTCTAATTGAAAAGACGATCGCGGAGTTTCTCTCGTCCGTGGTCAACGTCGAAAACTTGATCCTTCAAAGTGTCTCCGCCGACTCGGCCGATGTCTTTAAGGCCGTGGGCCAGCCATCCAGCGCACCAAGCGCACAGCCTGCACAGATTAAGACCGGTCACGCAGCTCCCATGACAAAGAAACAAGTTCCTGGCGTCGGAAAGGTGATCGCCATCGGTTCCGGTAAGGGCGGGGTTGGGAAGTCCACCTTCACGGTGAATCTCGCCAGCACGCTCGCTCGCCTTGGCCGCAAGGTGGGGATCATTGATGCCGACATCTACGGTCCCTCGGTTCCGATGTTGCTGGGTAAGCGCTTTGAGAAACCACTTGCGAACGAGAATAAAAAAATTGTGCCGATTGAAGCTCACGGAATTAAGTTTTTAAGTTTTGGTCTGTTCGTCGAAGAGAAGGACCCGGTCATCTGGCGTGGGCCGATGCTTGGTGGAGTTCTCAATCAGTTCCTATTCGATGCGGATTGGGCAGGCCTGGATTATCTGTTCATTGACCTTCCGCCGGGAACCGGAGACATCCAGCTTTCGATGGTGCAGAACTGCCAAGTCGACGGTGCTATCATCATCTCAACGCCACAAGACGTCGCTCTCCTTGACGCGACCAAGGGTCTTGAAATGTTCCGCAAGCTCAATCTTCCTATCATTGGAATGGTTGAGAACATGAGCTCTTTTGTATGCTCTAACTGCCAGCATGAGCACCACCTTTTCGGTCAAGGAGGTGTAGAGAAAGCCGTCGAGCAACTGAAGGTTCCGTTCCTTGGGAAGGTTCCGCTGGAGATCGAACTACGGATGTCGGCAGACTCCGGGTTCCCGTACATGGCGAATCCATCCTATGAAGGAAGATCTGTATCGCGGGCATTCACGGCCGTCGCAGAGAAGCTTGATCAGGAGTTCCATCCTGCAGACCCGGTGAAGCCCGGTCTTTTCTCGCGTCTCTTTGGCCGCTAGACTAGTTTCATGGATATAGCCGAGATTCCGGTCTTCAAGATCCTAGACGAACAGACTCTTGTCGCGTTCACTGGGCGCATCAACTTGCTCGAGCGACTCACCCGCCAAATGGTGGGTGTCATCGTCATGCGCGAAGGTGTGATCTATCGCGCTCAATATCGCGGAGCTCAGGGCCTTAAGGCTTTCTTCAACATCGTGCTGGAAGGAGCTCAGCTCATTCATCAGGATTTCATCGTCGAACCCGAGATCATCGAAGAGAAAGATCGGCAGATCCATTATCCGTACAGCGTGCTAAAAGCAAAGACCGGGGAAGTTCTCAAGCGGTTTAACGCCGTCTCAGGGCTCCGTCCTCCGGATCACGTGAAGCTTGTTGCGAAGCCAAGTTTTCTTGAGGCTACGAGTGATGTCACTGAGGCTGAATTTCAGGTGTTGTGCGCGTTGGCGGAGTGGAGTTCGGTCAAGGAACTCTATTTGAAGTGCTCACTGTTGGACTTTGAAATTACCGAAGCTTTGGTAAGTCTTCGTAATCAAAATGCATTGTCCGTCATTGTCCCGCGATCCACACGGTGACTTTTAAAAA
>JBKHVY010000147.1:0-6226 GCA_046569805.1 Bacteriovoracia bacterium
CGGATCCTCCTGCATAAACCTTCCACTGTGGGCATCATAATCTCGAGCTCGTCGTCGCTCTGACGCACTTTCGTGGGAGCGTAGATGATCTCCTCGAACGAGATGTTACGGTTCGAGGGCCCCGGCCGAAAGAGACTTCCGAAGTCCTGGGCAAACGCGTTGCCCAGGACCAGGAAGCAGAGAAAGAAAAACCTTAGAATAACGCCTCGGGCTTCATGTTCTCGAGGTGCCACTTGACGCTGGCGAGGAACTTCGAGCCGAGCTCGCCGTCGATGATCCGGTGATCATACGTGTGCGTGCCGTACATCATGCTCCGGATCGCCATGACGTCGTCTTCCATCACCATCACGCGCTTCTTGATCACGCCGGTGGCGAAGATGCCGACCTGCGGCTGGAGGATGACCGGCGTCGCGAAGAGGACACCGAAGGACCCGTTGTTCGTGAAGGTGTACGTACCGCCGGAGAGGTCGTCCATGGTGAGCTTCTTGTTGCGGGCCTTGTTGGCGAGGATATCCAGCTGGCGCGCGATGCCCGTGAGGTTCAGGTCTCCGGCGTTCTTGATGACCGGAACCACGAGGCCGTTGCCCGGAACCGCCACTGCACACCCGAGGTTGATGTCCTTCTTCACGACGATGGTGTCACCGTCGACGGAAGAGTTGACCAGTGGGTTTTCCTTGAGGGCCTGCACAAGCGCGTAGAGGATGAAGTGCGTGTACGTGAGGTTGATGCCCTCGCGCTTCTTGAACTCGTCCTTGAACTTCTCGCGGAACTTCACGAGCTTCGTCATGTCGATCTCGTCGACGGAGTTGACGTGCGGAGAGGTCTGCTTCGAGAGCACCATGTTCTTGGCGATCGCCTTGCGCATGTTATCCATCGGGATGACTTCGGTGCGGCCGACCGTTGTGCCACCGGCCGGGAGGGCCGATGCGGCAGGAGCCGCTTTCGCGGGAGCAGGTGCTGCTGCTGCTGCGACCGGGGCGCCGCCCTTGCGACTTGCAAGGTAGCGCTCGAGGTCTTCCTTGTTCACGCGGCCGCCGGCACCGGTGCCGGAGATCGTCGCGAGCTCAGTCATGGAGACGCCGGCCTCCGCCGCCATCGCCTTGACGAGGGGTGTGTAGAAGCGGCGGCCCTGCTCGTCGGAGACTGGAGCCGGTGCGTGGGCCGCGGCGGCGACGGGAGCTTGAGCGGCCACGGGGGCTGAGGCCGCGGGTGCTGCAGCTTTCGCTGCAGGAGCGGCCGAGACTGCCGCGCTGAGGTCGTCTTCGATGATGGCGATCGGCTTGCCCACGTCCACGGTCGTGGCTTCGGGGTAGAGGAGTTCGACGATCTTGCCCTTCACGGGAGACGGAATCTCGGACTCGACCTTGTCGGTGGAGATCTCGAGCAGAATGGCGTCGAGTTCGATGATCTCACCCGGCTGCTTATGCCACTTGGTGATAGTTCCGGTGGTGATAGACTCACCCATCTGAGGCATTACAACTTCAATACGTGCCATAGCTGACTCCTAGTAATTCAATGCGCGGCCCTTGGCCGCCATGACTGCTTCGCCCAAGAACTCACCCAAAGTTGGGTGCGGATGGACGGTGGCAAAAATTTCTTCGTCGATCCCTTCCATGGTGCGGAAGAGGGTGTATTCGTGGATGAGCTCGGTCGCCTGAGTTCCCACGATGTGAGCGCCCAAGAGTTCACCGTACTTACCGGTGATGACCTTGATGAAGCCGTCTTTCTCGTTCGAGGCGATCGCCTTGCCGTTCGCCATAAACGGGATCTTCCCGACCTTGTACTCGAGCTTCTGTTCCTTACACGCGCGCTCAGTGAGGCCCACGGACGCGACCTGCGGTTGACAGTAGGTACAGCCCGGAATGTTGAGCTTGTCGATGGCGTGGGGGTGCTTGCCGGCCAAGTGTTCCGCGGCGACCACACCTTCGTGCGAAGCTGCGTGGGCAAGGAGCGGCGGTCCTGCGACGTCACCGATGGCGTACACGCCCGGGACCGATGTCTGGTAGTACTTATCAACGGCGATGAAGCCGCGCTCGGTCTTCACGCCGATCTTCTCGAGGCCAAAGCCGTCGATGACGCCGGTCATCCCCACGGCGATCAGACCCATGTCGAACTTGTGGTCGGTCGTTTTGCCGTTTTCGGTGCACGTGATGGTGACGTCTTTGCCGTTGTCTTTGGCAGTGACTTTCTCGACGCCGAGGTGCATCTTCACCCCGTACTTTTTGTAGTGCTTCTCGATCTCGAGCGAGCAGTCATCGTCTTCGATCGGGAGGAGGTGCTTCTGCATCTCAAAAATAGTAACGTCCACGCCGAAGGCGTTCCAGAAGTAGGCGAACTCGACGCCGATGGCGCCAGCGCCGATGATGCCCACCGACTTCGGGAGCTTCTCGATCTTGAGCGCTTCCCAGGCACCGATGAGGTTTTTGCCGTTGTGCTCGAGCCCCGGGAACGTACGGTACTTCGCACCGGTGGCGATGATGATGTTCGGTGCCGTGAGCTCTTCTTTTTTGCCGTCGGAGAGGGTTACGTCCAGAACTTTAGCGGACTTAAAAGTCCCTTTGCCGGTGAAGACTTCGATCTTATTCTTCTTCATCAAAAAGGCGATGCCCTTCGACATGTTGGCGGCGATGTCGTTGGCGCGCTTCACGGCGACGGCACCATCGAGGCCCTCGAGCTTCACGTTCACGCCCAGGGACTTGAGGTCGGCAACCTCGTGGACCGAGTGGGCTGACTTTAGAAGAGCTTTCGTGGGGATACAGCCGCGGTTGAGGCACACGCCGCCGAGCTTATCAGCTTCGACGATCGCAACTTTCTTACCTAACTGTGAGGCGCGAATGGCGGCCACATAACCACCAGGTCCGGCACCCAAAACAACAACATCAAAGCTACGGGCCATGAGAGTCCTTTTTTTACATTTGCAAAGTTCCTCCACTTTGGTTTGACGCATAGTGTTTTGTCAATGAAAGACAAGCACTTGTCCTAGACTTACCTACTCTAAACCAGCTATAAGACCCCCCATGTCAAGAACAAGCACAGAACTCACCATGAGCCCCGAGGAATCGGCACAGATTCTCAAGGTCTTCCCTTACGGTCTTGTGGCCGTGGACCTTGAAACCACAGGGCTCTCGCCACTGGTAGACCGAATCATCGAAATCGCCGCGGTGAAAGTGACAACCAGTGGAGACCTTGAGGTCTTTCACCAGTTGATCAATCCCATGACCGAGATTCTACCGGCCAACGCCGCCATTCATGGCCTCACCAACAACGACCTGGTGAACGCACCGACGCTCAAGCGCCCGCTGCGCCAGCTGTGGGAGTTCGTCGGCCGCGCTCCGATGCTCGCCCACAACGCCCTCTTCGATGCCGCGTTCCTCGTGAAGGGCTCCCACGATTTCCTCATCGCCCCTCCGGCGACGCACGTCTTCGATAGTGCGAAGTTCGCGCGTGCCCTCCTGAAGACGCCGGAGTCCGAAAACACGGGCCAGTCACCGGCCAACTACAAGCTCTCGACACTCGCCGAGTTCTTTAAGATCCCACTGAACCACCACATCGCTCTCGAAGACACATACGTGTGCCTCAAGGTCATGGCCGCCCTCATCGCCCGCACGCCGGCGGAGAAGCTGCAGGAGTTCAAAGAGCGCTCCTTCACCATGGCGATGGGCCAGTACAAGAAAGACATCGCCTTCGCGGTGCCCTCGCGCTTCGACGAGATGCGCGACTACATCCGCAATCAGACGCCGCTCGACATCCACTACTCCGGCGGCACCGTCGAGGATGAGTGGCGACCGGTGAAGCCGATCGCTCTGATTCCCATGCCTCGAGGCCCCGTGCTTTACGGCGTGTGCCTCCTGTCAAAAATGAACAAGTCCTTTATCCTCAAGCGCATCAAAGCATTTAAGGTACGCCCACCCGAGGCGCAGGCCGAAACCCCTACTGCAAAGGAGCTCCCGGATGCTGACGTGGTTCTCGACGTTCCTGAACAAGAATAACTGGCGCCGCCGTCTGGTGGAGCTCGTGATCCTCGTGGTGCACCTGTTGCTCCTGCGGTGGATCCTCTACGTGCTGGCCGAAGGGGGAACACTCCCGATCGAGTACGTCGTGATGCACTTCATGGGACTGGCCGTGAGTGGAGCGCTGCTGATCCGCTTCTGCGCCTGGCTCTACCGGCGCCAGTACCTCCGGGAGAACAACCTCAGTGACCTCCCTCGCTAGTTGGCAATCGAGTCTCGCAAACGCCTTCCGTGACGTGCGTGAGCTCGCGGCCTTCCTCGATTGGCCAATTGATGAAAGTGTCTCCACCACTTTCCCTGTCCTCGTGCCCCGCGCCCTCGCCCAACAGATCAAAGACCAAGGACCAAACGCTCCCTTAGCGCTTCAGTTTCTCCCGCACGCGGAAGAACTCGCCACCCAGGGCCTCGTCGATCCGATTGGGGACCAGGCCCACGCCAAGACCGCGCAGCTCATCCACCGCTACCACAACCGTGCGCTCCTGATTCCCACCACCGTGTGTCCGGTGCACTGTCGCTACTGCTTCCGTAAGAACGAACTCAGCGACGACGTGTTTAAAAATGATCGTGCGGCGACCCTCGCCTACCTCTCCGCGCACACGGAGATCGAGGAAGTCATCTTCACTGGTGGCGATCCGCTCATGCTCTCTGACGACAAGCTCCGCGAGTGGCTCAATGACCTCGCCCAGATTCCCCACCTCGAGTTCGTGCGTTTCCACACGCGCTTTCCGGTGATCCTGCCGGAGCGCTTGACGCCAGAGCTGGCACTGCTCTTTGAAACTTTCGCCGAACGATTTCGGATCCTCCTCGTGGTCCATACCAACCACGCCAGCGAGTGGAGCCCCGAGGCGCTCCGGATCGCACAAAGCTTCAGGCCCCAAGGCCTGCGCTGGCTCTCGCAGAGCGTGCTCCTCAAAGGCGTGAACGATTCAACGATGGCGCTGGCTGAGCTCTTTCGTTTGTTAGCGCGCACTAACATCGAGGCCTACTACCTCCACCACCCGGACCAGGTCAAAGGCGCCATGCACTTCTGGCTATCGCTCGAGGAGGGCCGGCGCATCTGGGCCAAGCTCCACGATCAGCTCCCGGGGTGGATGCTCCCGCAGTACGTGATCGACGTCCCCGGAGGCCACGGGAAGATCAGCGCCGCGAACCCCGAAACACACAGTTTTTCTGGCACTCTCCTGAGCCGCCAGGGCCTGCCCATTCAGCTCACAACTCCCTTAAACTAAATACCCGACGACACGGCCTCGGTGAATCTTTCATTTTCCGCTCTTTCCCTCTTCACTCAACGTGTTAAAATTTCGGTATGAGCCAAACCATTTTGATCGAGCCGATCGAAGATCTCCGGAAGATCTACACCTTGAACCTTAATACCTTCGCCGGGACGGACGTGATCGTGCGCCAGAACGCCGACGACGCGATCCAGCTCCTAAAAATCCTTCCCACGATCTCGCTCATCGTCACCAAAAACATGGTCGGCACCGAGCCCACCGCCATGAAGCTGGCGAAGTTCCTCAAGGAAGAGATGCTCGACACCCCACTCATGGTCTTGGGCGATGTCCCGGGTATTGATGACCGTGCCATTTGTCTCCCGGAGCCCATCGCCTGGGAAAAACTCGTGCAACAGGCCGCGAAGTTCCTCGGAGTCACGCCGGAAGATCTCGTGCGCCGGGTGAAGCCGGACTTCGTCCCCATGGGACTTTCCTATTTCTACGACATCACCCAGACTCCGTGCGACGTCTACATTCGCATCAAGAAAGGCCCGGGCGACTTCCAGTTCGTCAAACGCATCCACTCCAAAGACACGTTCGATGCTGCCGGAATCAAAAAATATGAGGAGCAGGGCCTCAAAGAGTTCTTCATCCAGCGCGACTACCAACAGTACTTCACGACCTTCGTCACGAACTCCATCGTGCGTCGGCTCGAGCGCACCGATCTTTCTATGGAAGACCGCATCCTCACCACCGCCCACTCCTACGACGTCGTGGCCGACCAGGTCGCGAAGATCGGCATGGACCAGGCGACGGTGGAGCTCGCCGACGCCGGCATCAACTCCATGATCCAGAGTGTGAAGAACTCCCCGCAGCTCGCCGAGCTCCTGAAGTTCCTTTTCACCAGTAAAGTCAGCCTTGCCTACCAGCACTGCCACCTCATCACCGTCATGTGCCAGTACATCCTCTCCAAACAGAGCTGGTACCAACCCAAGCACCTCGAGG
>JBKHVY010000148.1:0-6187 GCA_046569805.1 Bacteriovoracia bacterium
GCGTGGCCTTTGAGTCGACGTAGGCCATGGTGGCGGCGTCACTGCCGAGTGTTGGTGTCGCAAGGTTTGTGATCTTATTGTTATCGAGGTTCAAGTTCCCGGTCATCGAAACTGAGCCGTTATGCGCGACATAAGACCCGCTAACCGCTTGCACGGAAGCCACAGAGGCGTCGAGCTTCCCCAGCGCCTGGAGAAGCGTGTCTCCCGGATTCACTTGCATCGCAGGCCCGGACGTAAAGCCAGTCAAAAACGCGGTACGCACCGAAGCCTCGAAGTTTCTCCACGCCTTAGTGCCATCGAGGTAGTTGTCGCTCGTCGAGAGCGAGATGGCGTCTTCCTTCGATGTAAAGCTCGCCGCGAGGCCCGCGACCTTCGACTGAGCCGTCAGCGAGGTTGAGCTTTGTATCAGTGATAGACCCGTTGGCGATGTCCGCACCGGTTATGGTGAGATCCACGATCTTCGCACTCGTAACCGAGTTGTCCGCGAGCTCCGGTGTGCCGATCGACCCGGCGGCCACTTCGTCGATGGTGTCAGGCACCCACTGACTCCCATTCCAGCGGAGGACTTGGCCTGCGCTCGAGGCGCCCATCGGTCCGAGCGCCTTGGCGTAGTCAGCAACAACCGAAAACGGCATCGCGTTCAGTGACTGGAACCCATAGACCCGATCGACCAGCGGAGTGGTATCAATGACTCGCATCGAGACCGAATCTCCGGGAGCGACGTTACTTAGAATACTACGTAGCTCGGTTCCTCCGCAGTTCGCCGCCGAGAACGCGACCTTGGCGTGAAACACACCTTGCGAGATGCCAACGCCCGTGAGGTCGCGCTGACAAAGGATGATGGAGGTGTCAGATGAGTAGGCGATCTGGAAGCGCAGATTCACGGGCCCTGAAACTGGAGAGCCGTCCGAGTTCACCAAGCGGCCTGAATAGTTCAACGCCGTGTCCGCGAGGGACACGAAACTCAAGCTCAGGACAGTGATGAGACACAGGAACTTCAAGTCGACTCCTAAGGTGGTCGTCCTTCATTCTAAGGCCTTACATGTGCTGGCTTATCGGTTCATTGAGGTTAGACCTAAGTCTTCGTATTGCCGAAAAGCTTTAAGCTTTTAAGAGATCGTAATTTTCAGTCAACGATCGAAGCTGCCTGATTAAATGGGCAAGTCCCCTATTTCAGGCGAAACTGGCACGTCTTCGGGTCGAAGGTCATCGCGAGCAGATGGATGAGACCCTCGCCTTCAAGGGTCCAACGCAGCTTGAGGCTTTCGAACACCTGAGCTCGGCGCTCTTCCGTTACGATCCCCGTGGAAAACCCGAGGGACTTGATCTTCGTTCCCTGCGGGACGTGCATCTGGGCCTCGCCGTCGCAGCTCACGAGCTGCGGCTTCTGCGGATTGAACTGGCAGGCCTTCACGGGCCAGGAGACGACGACCTCTTGGTCGAGCTCCCGCAGCTCTTCTTCCGCCAGGGCGATGTAGCCGAGGCTGCGGCGGGTGACGATGCCCTCAAAAATCGGAAAGTCATCACTGCCCGCCTGATTGAGGTAGCGCAAGACGAGTCGTTCGTCGCGGGTGAAGAGATTCAGAGCGACTGCTCCGCGGTTCCCGGTGCACAGGGCCTGGAAGTCGGTGGCGTGAGTTTGCAGTGAGATGAGAGCGAGAAAACCGAATAAATATTTCATACGTCTATTTAACAACACGCTCGCATAGTCGTATAGTCACGCCATGATTAAACTCACTCAAACTGTCCAGAAAGGCGGCTGCGCCGCTAAGGTCCCCGCCGTGATCCTTCGCGAGATCCTCGCCGGCGTCACCTTCCCTCCGAACATCCCCGGCGTGACTGTCGACGGAGCGCTCTTCGATGATGCGGCGATCTTCCAGATCAACGACGACGTGTCGCTGGTGCAAACACTCGACTTCTTCACTCCGATTATTAATACGCCCTACGACTTCGGTGCCGTCGCTGCCGCGAATGCCCTCTCCGACGTCTACGCCATGGGCGGAAGGCCCAAGACCTGCATGGCGATCCTCGCCGCTCCCCTGGCCGTGCTCGAGCCGAGCGTGATCAAAGAAGTTCTCCAGGGCGCAGCCGACATCATCACCGCTGCGAAGGCCTCACTGGTCGGTGGCCATTCCATCGACGACGACACTCTCAAGTTCGGCCTCTCCGTCACGGGCCTCGTGCATCCGAAGCAGGTCTGGAGCAACAATCATGCGCAGCCCGGGGATAAGCTCATCCTCACGAAGCCCATCGGGACCGGCACCATCTGCGCGGGCCTCAAGCGCGACACCTACTCGGAAGCGGACATGAGCGATGCCCTCGCCTCCATGAAGCGTCTGAATAACATCATTGATTATTTAAACGCCGACGAACTCACAGCGATCCACGCCGCCACCGACATCACTGGCTTCGGGGTCGCGGGCCACGGCATGCAGATGGCCCTCGCCTCAGACGTGACCCTCAAGCTCGAGACCTCGAAGATTCCGCTCTTCCGTCTCACGACCGCGAGCCTCGAGGCGGGCCACATGACCAAGGCCCACCGGAGTAACTTCGAGTACACCAAAGACAAGACGCAGATGAACGCTCAAGGACTGTGGCAGCACATTATCTGTGACCCGCAGACAAGTGGAGGACTCCTTCTCAGTGTCGCCCCGGAGCTCGCCGAGACAATCGTCCATCGCCTTGCTGCCCACTTCCCGGGAACCGCCGTTGTAGGGGAAGTGCTGGAGCGGAAAGCGCACAGTCTCCATGTGGACTGATCCCTACTTCACCGAACTCTTTCTTAAGCAGACACCCTTCATCGACGTCCGGGCGCCGGTTGAGTTTGCCGACGGGCACATCCCAGGAGCGATCAATCTCCCTCTGATGGTTAACGAAGAACGGCATCAGGTTGGCATCTGCTACAAAGAACAGGGGCAAGACGCCGCGATCAAGCTGGGGCATGAACTTGTCTCGGGCGCGACGAAGGACTCAAGGATAAACGCCTGGGTTGAGCGCATCAGAGCTTTTCCTGCCACAGAGGTCTACTGCTTCCGTGGAGGACTTCGCTCGCAGATCAGCTGCCAGTGGATTCGTGAGCGCGGGATCCAAAAAACGCAAATCCCCGGCGGCTACAAGGCCATGCGCCGCTACCTTCTCTCTGTCATCAACGAAGCTCCTCTTCCTCATGTCACGCGCGTCGGGGGCCTGACGGGCACCGGAAAAACCGACATCCTCGAGCACCTTCCCGACGCCATCGACCTCGAGGGCCTCGCGCACCACCGCGGCTCGATCTTCGGCGACCGTGGTGAGCAGCCGGCCCAGGCAACATTTGAAAACCATCTCGCGGTTGCCCTCATTCAAAAAAAATCCGTCGTCCTTGAGGACGAGTCTTACTCGATCGGCCGCGTGTCACTTCCGAGGCGCCTCTTCGAGCACATGCGCAGCTCGCCCATGGTCATCGTCGACGCTCCGATGGAGGAGCGTATCCGGCGCATTCACCGCGACTACGTTCTTCTGAAAGACCGCACATACTTCATCACCAAGACCGAGGCGCTCACGCGAAAGCTCGGAGGCCTCAGGGCCCGGCAGATCCTCGACAAAATGACCTGGGCGTTCGACCGCGGAATCGCCCTCGAGGACCACGCACCATGGATCGAACAGCTCCTCGCCGAGCACTACGACCCGATGTACGCCAAGGGCATCCGCTCGCAGAAAAATAACATCCTCTTCCGCGGCACTGCCGACGAGGTCATCGCATTTCTCTCGGCCAGTAAAAAATACTAGGCCCCCTGACGATCCCTGCGCACGCGCATAGACTCACGCCATGAAAACACTCCTGACACTCGTCATCGCTCTTTCTTCTCCCATCGTCCACGCGGCCCTCTCCGAAGGCCACTGCACGCCTCTGGTCGATTCGAAGGTCTACCTCACGAATAACTTCTCCGCGCCCTATCCGAAGACGGTAGAGTTCAAGTGTACCTACGAGTGCATGAACCAGCGGGCGCTCGAAAAAGTCGTCGCCACCTCTTCCGTACGGATCAACAACGTTTCCGACGACGCCCAGCTCGTCGTGTGCCAAGGTGTGAAGACAAGGCCCGTGCCCTGGGGCTGGGACTTCGATGGCGTGGCACCCTTTTATGCTTTTAGCACCGCGATGCCTGAATTGAAAGAGTACGCCTTCGAGCGCGTCACTCGGAACCCGACAACCGAAGTGAAGCTCCTCACTGAACTCAAAACCACACTCACGACTGTGGGTCAAAGCTTCCGCACCACCGGAGTCGCCACCTTCGTCGCCGCCGGCGATGAACTGCTTGCGATCGCAGCGGAGCTCCCAAAGAAAACCACGCGACTCGAGCGCGCGATTAAGCTGATCGTCGATAAGCGCGGAGTCATTCCCTCAGACGCTTCGACCTTCTCACTCTGGGCGATGCAGATAAGAACCCACGCTCACTGGCGGGTCCCGACGCACTTGTTCTAGGAGTCGAGGCTGATTTGCTTCGACGCCTTCGCACCGAGTTCTTTGATCTTCTCTAAGCGCGCGACGATGTTGCCGCGACCTTCGTTGAGCTTCGAGAAGGCTTCGTCGTAGTGCTTGGTGGTCGCCCCGAGAGACACCTTGATCTTCTCCATGTCCGCGACAAAGCCCACGAACTTATCGTAGAGCTCTCCCGCCTGCCGCGCGATCTCATAGGCGTTCTTGTTCTGCTTCTCCTGGCGCCAGATCGATTCGATCGTCCGTAGCGTCACCATGAGGGTCGTCGGAGACACGAGGATGATCTTCTTATCCCAGGCGTAGTTAAAGAGTTCGCTCTCCGTCTGAAGAGCTGTGGCGAAGGCGCCCTCCACCGGCACGAAGAGAAGCACGAAGTCCGGCGTGAGGAGCTTCTCCAGCAGATGGTACTTCTTGTCCGAGAGGCCCGTGATGTGGCGCTTGAGCGACGTGATGAACTCTTTGAGGGCGATCGCCTCGTCCGCCGGCGACTCCGCCGCGACGAACTTCTCGTAGCTCACGAGACTCACCTTCGAGTCGACGATGATGTGCTTTCCTTCCGGAAGGTTAATGATGACGTCGGGCCTCGAGCTCTGGCCCGCTTCGTCTCGCAGCTGCAGGTCACGTCCCTGCAGAACGTACTCCTCCCCCTCGCGAAGGCCCGAGGCCTCGAGCACCTTCTCGAGGATCAGCTCACCCCAGTTCCCCTGGAGCTTCGTGTCTCCGCGCAGGGCGCGCGTGAGGTTCTCCGCGTCGGAGCTGAGCTTCTGATTGAGCCGCAGGATCTGCGCGATCTCCGTCTTCAGCGACGTGGCTTCTTTCACTTCATCCTCACGGTACTGCGTGACCTTAAGCTGAAACTCCTGGAGCTTCTCCTTGAACGGATCGAGGAGGCGCAGGTTATCTTTTTGCAGGTACGACATCTTCTCCTGAAAGATGCGATTGGCGAGGCCCTCGAACTCGAGCGCCAGTCGATCCTTCATGTCCTTCATGTCCTTCAACTTCTCCTCCGCCGAGCGCTGCGACTCCTTGAGGGCAGAGTTCTCGCTTGAGAGATAGAGCACCTGGCCCGAGAGACGAGACAGCTCCTCGTTTTTTTGCCGCAGGACGACCCAACCGGCGACGAGGCCCAGTAGACAGCCGGCACCGAAGTAGACGACGTCCATGCTACTTCCCGCTCTGAGCTATGGCCTTCATGATCAGCTGGCGCAACTGCTCATAGCCGAAACTCGTGAGTGGCTCGCCGTTCACAAAAAACGACGGCGTCATGCGTACGCCCAGCGTCTGCCCATCGCGAGCATCCGCGGCGATGTACTCGTTGATCGTTGGATCGTTCATGTCTGTTCTTAGTTTTTCCATGTCCAGCTTCAAGGGCTCAAGGTAGCCCAGCAGCAACTCAGGCCGCGGATTGTGGTGATCTCCCCACTGCGGTTGATACTGGTACATGACGTCGAGGACATCCCAGTAGCGATCTTGGCGACGAGCGGCCTCAAGAATTTGGATCGCGTACTTCGAGTTCGGATGGACGGCAGCGTAACGGTAGACCACCTGGATCTGGCCTTCGAACTCTTTGAGGAGCATCTTCACCAAGGGATGAAAGGCGCGGCAGCTCTCGCACTCCGGATCGAAAAATTCCACCACGGTGACCGGCGCCGTTTCGGTCCCCTGGCGCATGGCCGTTGCGCGCAGGAGGAGCTCCGACTGACTCTTTACGGC
>JBKHVY010000149.1:0-6182 GCA_046569805.1 Bacteriovoracia bacterium
TCCCGATTCTTCCTTAATCATTTTCTTAACTTTACTGGTCACAACCAGCGCTTCGTCGTTTTCGTGGCCTTCGACGTAGAGGTTGAAGTCTTTGCCCATGACCGTCTTGCGGCCCAATTTTTTTGCATGCGCCACAGCGTCACGGCAGCTCTTCACGACGTCTTCGTTCAACGGAGCAAAGAAGCCTGCAGAAGTATTGAAGTCTGCCTTGTCTTTGATAAATTTTTTAACTTTAGAAATGACGATTAGATTTTCCATGGGACTCTCCCTCTCACTAGTTTCATTGATTAAGCCGGTACTATAGCAGGGTGGATGCGATTGTGTGCAATGTCATTTCCCTAAGCTCAGCATAATTGTTAACTAGACGTTTTTTATGCCCCGAGGTAATAATTTTCCAGCTTTAGCTTTCAAGGAATATTTATGGCAGGGCAGCAAAGAATTGTGATGACCGGAATTGGTTTGACCGCACCCAACGGCAATTCCTTGGAGTCATTTCGAAGCGCACTTTTGAACGGTGTTTCCGGACTTCGTCACACGGAGATTCGTTACATGGGTCAGCAAGTCGCGGGCCTGTGTGACTTCGATGAATTCAAATATCAATCAAAGAAGATGCGCCGTCGCGGAACTCGCGCGGGAAGTATTTCTATTTGGTGTGCCAACGAAGCCAAAGACAGTGCGAAGCTCGACTGGACGGCGATCGATAAGTCGCGCGTCGGCGTCTTCCTTGGTATCACCGAGCACGGCAACGTTGAGACTGAGAATGAGATCTTCGAGATGCACCAGAACAACCTCGATTGGAAGCTCTGGTCTCCGCACCACAACCCGCGCACCGTCGCCAATAACCCGGCCGGCGAAGTGACGCTGAACCTTGGTATCACGGGGCCTCATTACACTCTCGGTGCGGCCTGTGCTGGCGGAAACGTCGGTATCATCGCCGGTGCCCAGCAGCTGCTTCTCGGCGAAGTCGACGTCGCGCTCTGTGGTGGCGTCTCAGAGTCTCCGCAGACTTTCGGTATCTACGCTGCGTTCGCGGCCCAAGGCGCACTCGCCAACCACGAAGATCCGACGAAGGCGTCGCGCCCACTGTGTAAGACTCGCACCGGGATCGCCATCTCTGAGGGCGGCTGCGTGTACGTCCTTGAGCGCCTAGAAGATGCCGTTAAGCGCGGAGCTCCGATCATCTGTGAGATCGCCGGATGGGCCGTGAACTCGGATGCTTCAGACTTCGTGAATCCAAATCCTGATCGCCAAGTTCAGTGCATGCACCAAGCGATTCGCCGTGCGGGACTCAAGCCTTCGGACATCGATATTCTTAACATGCATGCGACCGGCACTGGTGCGGGGGACATCTCAGAGTCAGAGGCGGTGCGTGTCGCGATGGCCGAGTCCTCGAACACCAGCATCAACTTCACTAAAGGCCACATCGGTCACTCGATGGGCGCCGCGGGGTCACTTGAGCTCGCAGGCAATATTCCGAGCCTTTGGGATGGGTATGTACACCCGGGCGTCAACGTCCAGGAGCTCGATCCAGCGTGTGCGATCCCAGGGCTGGTGCTGGATAAGCCGATTCAAAAAAATGTTCAATATATTCTCAACAATTCCTTCGGGATGTTGGGCATCAATTCTGCTTTAATTGTTAAGAAGTACGAAGCTTAAGGAGTTTTGGCCATGACGACAGACGAAGTTCGCCAGGTAGTAGTCGACATCATCAGTGACATCACACCCGATGAAGACATCACATCCATCAAAGACGATGTCTCGCTACGTGAGCAGCTTGACCTGGACTCCATGGATTTCTTGGACATTGTGATGGAGCTACGCAAGCGCCACAAGGTTGAAGTTCCGGCCGAAGACTATCCACAGCTCGCCACAATGGCGTCGTGTGTGTCTTACCTCACTCCGAAGATGCAGTAACCGCCATGGCCCATGATGCAATTATCATCGGGGCCGGGATGTCAGGTTTGGCCGCCGGTATCCGTCTTGCCATGTTTGGCAAGAAGGTCGTGATTCTTGAGAAGCACACCATCGCTGGCGGTCTCAATTCCTATTATCAGCGCAAGAACGCTGAGGTCGGAGGCATCCGTCAGTTCGACGTGGGTCTTCACGCCCTGACGAATTTCATTAAGAAAGGGGAGAAGGGCAAACCTTTCTCGAAGCTCTTGAAGCAGCTGCGTCTGAGTTGGGATGACTTTAAGCTCCATCCTCAATCGCACTCACTCATTCACTTCCCGGACGCCGTGCTGAAGTTCTCGAATGACTTCGAGCTTCTAAGCTCCGAGGTGGCCCAGCACTTCCCGCACCAGCGCGACCAGTTCGCAGAACTCGTAAAGGTCGTGCGCGAGTTCAACGAGCTCGATCTCAACCTTGAGTACCAGTCGGCACGTGTACGGCTGGCCCAGATCATCACGGATCCCTTGCTCCTCGAGATGATCCTCTGCCCACTTCTGATCTACGGGAGTGCCTGGGAAGAGGACATGGACTTCGCGCAGTTTGTGATCATGTTCAAGTCACTCTACTTCGAAGGCTTCGCGCGCCCGGAGGGGGGCGTCCGCCGCATCATTAAGCTCCTCGTGGATAAATACACCGAGCAAGGCGGAGAGCTGCGCTTCAAGGCGCCGGTGGAAAAAATCCTCACGAAGAATGGCAAAGCGATCGGTGTGCGACTGGAGAGCGGAGAAGAGCTCTTTGCGGAGAAGGTCTTCTCGAGCATAGGTCTCCCGGAGACCGTCCTGCGCCTCGACTCGGACGTCTATGCGACAAAGCCTCGCGTGGGGAAGATGACCTTCCTTGAGACGATCTTCGTCTTCGATCGCAAGCTCGAGACTCCGGAGACCATCGTGTTCTACAACGACTCTCCTCGTTACCACTACCGCGAACCCCGCGCGCTCTTCGACGCCTCCTCGGCGGTGGTGTGTCTCCCGGATAACTACGAGTCGTTTAACCGTGACGGCGAGGGCATCGCGCGCATCACGTACATGGCCAACTACCAACAGTGGAAGGGGCTTGAGAGAAGTCAGTACCTCGCGCAGAAAGAGCTCGTCGCCGAGAGCGCCCGTGGACTCTTGCGGCACTTGTATCCTAGCTACCAGGGTGAGCTGAGGTTTACTGATGTCTTTTCTCCCACCACCATTGAAAAATACACCTGGCATCTCGACGGGACTGTTTACGGTTCGGTGGATAAGGTCCGTGATGGCCGCACCCCGGTCGATGGGCTCTTCATCATCGGCACAGATCAAGGCTTCCTCGGGATCGTGGGAGCGATGCTGTCGGGGATTTCCATGGCGAACCTTCACGGGCTGATGGGCGAGGCACCATGAAGTTCCAGCACGTGCGCCTTCGCGCCTTTGGGGTCGAAGAGCCTCAGGAATGTTTTACGAGTGATCACATCGAGGAGCAGCTCTCTGCGACTTACGAGCGGTTGCGGCTCCCAGAAGGCAGACTAGAGTTGCAGACCGGCATTAAGCGACGCGGTTTCTGGCCCCGGGGAACAAGGCCCTCAACTATCGCGACTCAGGCCGCGGAAAGAGCGCTGAAGGATTTTCCGCGGGAAGAGATCGGTCTCTTGATTCACGCCTCTGTCTGTAGGGATTTCCTAGAGCCGGCATCCGCCAGTGTTGTGCATCGGAACTTGCGCCTTTCTCCCACCTGTCAGCTGTTTGATCTTTCAAACGCATGCCTGGGTGTTGTCAGTGCCACGCTCATGGCCTCTCAGCTGATCGAAAGCGGCGTCATCAAGGCCGCGCTCATCGTGTCCGGAGAGAACTCTGGTCCGCTTCTTTTAAAGACACTTGAGATCCTTAAGTCTGATCTCACGCTTACTCGCCAGACGATCAAGAAGTACATCGCTTCACTCACCATCGGTTCGGCGGGCGTGGCGTGGCTTCTCACTCACGAGTCGCTGGCACCGAACGCCGCAAAGATCCTTGGTGGAGTCAGTCGCACCGACTCCAGTGCCGTGGAACTGTGCCAAGGCTCCGGCAATCTGGAAGACCTTGTGATGGAGACGGACTCCGAGGAGCTCATGATTCGGGGTGTGCGCTTGGCGCAACAGACCTGGGTCGATTACGTTGAGGCCTTCGGGCGGCCACAAAAAATCATTCCGCATCAAGTGGGCAGCACTCACCGGCGTGGGTTTCTTGAAGGCCTTAAGGCGACGGATATTCCCGACTTCGTGACCTTTGAGCAATACGGCAACACGGGCTCGGCCGCACTTCCGTTGACCTACATTAAGGCGATCGAGTCGGGGTTCTTCCGCCGCGGCGATCACGTGGCGCTGACCGGCATCGGCTCTGGTCTTGTTTCAACCATGCTCGCGCTGGAGGCGCCATGAAAATTTCAAGTGATCTCTATCCGTGGCGCCATCACTTCTTAGGATTAAATGGCCTCAACCTCAACTACGTCGATGAGGGCTCAGGCCCGGCCATGCTCATGGTCCATGGTAATCCCACGTGGTCGTTTTATTATCGCCATTTGATTAAGGCCTTTAGCTCGCATTTTCGCTGTGTCGTTCCTGATCACATGGGCTGCGGCTTTTCGGATAAGCCCCAGGACTACAACTACAGCCTAGAGAATCATATTCAAAACCTCGAGAAGCTCGTCGCTTTCCTCGGGCTTAAAGACATCACGCTGGTGGTGCATGACTGGGGCGGAGCGATCGGGATGGGGTTTGCCACGCGCCACCCAGAGCTCATCAAGCGAGTCGTCGTGCTCAACACGGCAGCGTTCTTGAGCCAGAACATCCCGAAGCGCATTGCCCTTTGTAAGGCCGGAAGGTTCGGGGAGTTCCTCGTGCGAGGCCTGAACGGCTTCGCGTGGCCCGCGACGTTTATGGCGACAAAGCGCGGACTCACAAAAGACGTGAAGGCGGCGTATCTTGCGCCCTATGACTCCTGGAACAATCGCATCGCCGTCTCTCGCTTCGTGCAAGATATTCCCCTCGATCAATCGCATCCGAGCTGGAACACACTCTCCACCATCGAGCGTGATCTTCCAAAAGTCCGCGCCCCGAAGCTCATCGTCTGGGGCGGGAAGGACTTCTGCTTCGATCGCACGTTCTTTGAAAAGTGGATCTCGATCTACCCGGACGCCGAGGCCCACTGGATCGCCAATGCGGGCCACTATGTCTTGGAAGATGCTCCCAAGCAAGCGATCGAGACCATGGTTGACTTCATCGGGAGAACCCGTTGAACGTCGCGCGCCTGATCCAGCAGCAGGCACAGGAGCGGCCTGACAAACGAGCGGTGGTACTTACGGTTCCCGGTGCGAATTCGAATTCGTATCCTTTCTACACTTTTGCGCAATTTGAGAAGCGCTCGCAGCAGATTGCGATGCGACTTCAGCGTCGTGGAGTGAAGCCCCAGGATCGAGTGCTCTTGTTCGTGCGTCCGTCCCTGGATTTTTCTGTGATCACCTTCGCTCTGTTTAAGCTTGGAGCGGTGCCGGTGTTGATCGACCCTGGGATGGGCCGCAAGAACCTTTTGCGCGCCATCAAGGAATCGCGTCCGGTGGGGCTGATCGGCGTTAATCTGGTTCACGTGCTTCGCCGCTTGTTCCTCCCGACGTTCTCATCGGTGAAGTGGGCGTTTTCGGTTGAGAAGAACTTTCTTCTCGCTCCGGAGCTTCTGAAAAACCTCGACGCCTATCCCTCCGACATTTCGCTGTATCCAGCAAAAGACACGGATCCAGCAGCGATCCTCTTTACCTCCGGGGGCACCGGGACACCGAAGGGGGTTGTGACCACTCACGGCATCCTGTGTGCGCAAACGGAGATGCTGCGCGATCTGTTTAAACTACAAGACCATCACGTCGACATGCCGGGCTTCCCCTTGTTCGCGCTCTTTACGCTGGCCATGGGAATGACGAGCGTGATTCCGGACATGGACCCCACGAAGCCGGCGCAGTGTGACCCCGCCAAGATCGTTCGCACCCTGTTGGATCAGTCCGTTACCTTTGCCGCGGGATCTCCCGCCATCTGGGAGCGCGTGGGGCGCTTCTGCCGTGATCAAAAAATCACGCTGCCGAAGCTCACTCATGTCGTCATGTTCGGAGCACCGGTGCGAAGTGAGATCCATGAGCTGTGGAAAGACATTCTCCCTCACGGCACCACGTACACGCCTTACGGAGCTACTGAGTGCTTGCCGGTCACCTGTATCAGCGGTGCGGAGGTCTTGGCCCAGCACGCG
>JBKHVY010000150.1:0-6147 GCA_046569805.1 Bacteriovoracia bacterium
AGATCCGTGAGCCGGGAGAGCTCGTTGAGGTTCGCACTCGTGTGAGTGAACAGCGCCTGGCCCTGGCCCATGAGTTTGGGGGCGAGGTAGAGGACGAGGCGGTCGACCTCGCCGCTCTGGAGGAAGAGCGAGTGGAGCGCCGATCCACCCTCGAGCCAGAGCGAGTGGATGCCGCGTGTGGCGAGGTGCTGGTAGAGCTCGCTGAACGGAAACGGAGCGAGGGTGTTGAGACGAATGATCTGCGTTTCGGGCAGAACACTGATCTTGGTGTCCGCGCCGGTCACGATCAGCGTGCGCTCTCGGTAGCTGTCTGTGAAGAGTTTGCTTTTTGTGGGCAGGTTTCCACTCTGCGTGAGGACGATCCGCCAGGGCATGCGCTCGATGGTGGTGCCGGGCAGACGCACGGTGAGCTCCGGATCATCACGGCGAAGCGTCTCGGCGCCGATCACGATGGCGTCGTGGGCGCGCCGGCCCTGGTGGCCATCGAGCCGGGCCTCAGGGCCCGTGATCCATTTTGACTCGCCCGTGGGCAGTGCGGTTTTTCCGTCGAGGGTCGCTGCGGTCTTAAGTGTCACAAACGGTCTTCCGGTGCGCATGCGGTGAAAGAAGATCTCGTTCAGCGCTTCGCCCTCACTTTCAAGCACACCCGTGATGACCTCAATGCCTGAGGCCTTGAGCTGCTCGACGCCCTTCCCATGCACGTGCGGGTTGGGATCGAGGTTCGCGATGACGACGGTCTTGATCTTCTTCTCGATCACGAGCGGCGCGCAGGGAGGTGTGAGCTTCTTCGTGTGGCAGCACGGTTCGAGGGTGACGTAGAGGGTGGCACCGGTGACGTCTTCGGTGGCGTTCTTGAGGGCGGAGGGTTCGGCGTGAGGGGCCCCCTGGCGGGCGTGGTAACCTTCGCCGATGATGCGGTTATCTTTGACAATGACAGCACCCACCAGGGGATTCGGGGACACAAGCCCCTCGCCCTTCTTGGCGAGCTCCAGCGCCCGACGCATGAAGTGCTCGTGGGTCTCACGCATAGGGGAGTTCCAGGAACAAGGGCTTCTCGCGCGCGTCGCTGAAGGCCTTCACGTACAACGAGATGTCGTAGTCGGGGGCGACGCCGAGCCACTCGCGGATCTGGCCTTCACTGGTCGCTTGTCCCATCCAGCGGAAGACGCACGCTTGCCGGAGGTTGCGGGCGGTGATGTCGATCTTGAGATGTTTGCGGACGTCTTCAAAGAAGAGCTCGGTCCCGCGCGGGGAGAGGGAGCCCGAGAGGATGCGGTGGGGGTTGGCGTTGAAGAGGACGAACTTCACGTCCCCGGGGCCGGGCCACAGGGCCTCGAGTTCCGTTTTGTAGCTCTTCCAGAGTTCCTTAAAGGCCGGGCCCGTGGGAATCGAGTAGGGGTCGCGCTTCGGAGGCCGCACCAAGACGCGCAGATTCTTCTTATCGGGCAGGATGTCCGAGAGCTCCAGGCGCGCCAGGTCCGAGACCTTCACGCCGGTCTCGTAGATGAGGGCGACGACGATGAGGTTTCGAAACGCGATCAAGCGCTCGAGGCCCTGGGACGAATCCCGGCGCTCAAGGAGCCAGTTCTGGAGCTTGATGATGTCTTTAAAGGGAACGGGCGAGGGGGCATCGAGGACCTTCGGGGCCACCGGCACGAGCTTGATCGGATTATCCGGAAACTGGTACTCGCGCACGAGGAAGTCGAAGAACAGTCGCAGGGCCTGGACCCGGCGGCGGATGGAGTTCGAGGAGCCGTAGAGCTTCTCGAGGTGACCGGCGTACTCTTGGACCTGGGTAATGGTGAAGGTCTTCAGGGTCATCGGGCGCTTGTGCTGGGCCAGGAACTTATTAAACACCTGAAGGTCGGCCCGGTAGTTCTTAACCGTGTTAAAACTTTTGCCGCTAAGTTCAAGATTTCTTAGGAATTGTTGCTGGGTTTTTACGAGATCTATCATAGGGAGATTCTGCCCCGAGTGAGCGCAGAGGACAAGGGGCACAATAGCCTTGTCGCAACGCTTCTCACATGCTATAACCCGCCCACTTAATACATGTTCCGCTTCTCACGGAACCAGACGACCTTGGATGACCTCATGTTGATCGACGAGAACATCAACGCCTTCGCCGGTGAGCTCGGTGTCACGTTCCGTGATCCGCGCCTCCTCCAGTCGGCGCTCACGCACCGTTCATTCGTGCACGAAAACCCCGCCCATCCGGTTGCGACGAGCGAACGTTTGGAGTTCCTCGGGGACTCGGTCTTAAGTCTCATTGTCACTGATGAACTCTACCGGCTCCACGGCACTCTGGCCGAGGGGGAGCTCTCGAAGCTGCGAAGCTTCATCGTCAACGAGGAGACCCTGGCCCAGATCGCGCGCGGCTTAGGGGTCCACCGCTACGTGCTCGTGGGCCGCGGGGAAGCGCCGGTGATCGAAACGAAAGCGGCGATCTTGGCCGATGCCCTCGAGGCGATCCTCGGGGCGATGTACCTCGACCAGGGGCTCGAGGTGGTCCGGGAAAAATTTACTAGCTGGGCCCGGGACCTGAATCTTTTTGATAGTAAGCACCTCATTGATTTTGACGCGAAGTCGCGGCTCCAGGAGTTCTGCCTTAAGAAGTGGCAGGAGCTCCCGAGCTACGTCGCCGAGGAACGCAAGCTCCCCCAGGGCCCGAGCTTCCTCGTTACGCTCAAGATCCGCGGGCGCGAGCTCGTGAGCACACAGAATACGTCGAAGAAAAAAGCTGAGCTGTGGTTGGCCCAGACCTGTCTGAAGCACCAACTGCATCTTTATTTATAAAGGGGATTCCGCGCATGCTACTCGAAACACAGCACCCGCATAACAAGCACATCATGGCCGCCGTCCTCGGCAAGCCCAACGCGGGGAAGTCGACGCTCGTGAACCACTTGATCGGGTTCGACCTGGCGATCGTGAGCGATAAGCCGCAGACGACGCGCAACCAGTTCCAGTGCATCTTCACCATCGACCGCACGGAGATCGTGCTCGTCGACACCCCGGGAGTACACAAGGCGCCGCAGGAGCTGAACAAGCGCATGAACCACCAGGCCGAGATGGGCGCTGACGGCGTGGACCTGAACCTCGTGCTCCTGGACCTCGCGGACCGCCCGGAAGAGGCCTTCAAGGACTTCCTCGCCTCCATCGAGTGGAAGCTCGGTCGCACGTGGCTCCTCTTCACCAAAGCGGATCTTCGTCCTGAAGCCGACGTGAAGGGGATGTTCGAGCGCCTGAAGCTCCTCGCTCCGACGGTGGAGAAGTTCTTCATGATCTCGAGCAAAGACGGCACCAATATCCACGAGCTCACCGGAGCGCTGTGCGACGCCGCTCAGCCCGGGCCGCACCTCTTCCCCGACGGCTCCGCCTCGAACAAGAACGAGCGCTTCTTCGTCACCGAGTACATCCGCGAGCAAGCGTTCCGGGTCCTGAAGGAAGAGCTCCCGTACGAGCTGGCGGTCGTCGTCGAAGAGTACAAGGACATGGCCGAGCGCGATGCCAAGGGCCCGATCGCGGCGCACGTGTCCGCCTCGATCCTCGTGAACCGTCCTTCCCAGCGCGCGATCGTCGTCGGCCGCCAGGGGAGCGTCATTAAGCAGATCGGCACCGAGGCCCGCAAGAAGATCGAAGCCATGGTCGGAGGCCAGGTGCACCTGAACCTCCACGTGAAAGTGTCCCCGAAGTGGTTCAGCAATAATTGGGTCCTCGACGAGCTGGGTCTCCCGCGCTCGCAGACGAGCGCCCGGGTCTGGAGGTCTAAGTGAAACGTTCCGCCGTCGTCTCTATCATCGGTCGCCCGAACGTCGGGAAGTCGACCGTCTTTAACCGTCTCATGCGCCAGGCGAAGCTCGCCATGACCCACGACCAGCCAGGGGTCACGCGCGATCGCCACTACGGCATCCTGCCGCTCATGGAGGGCGCGGGCGAAGAGAACGAAGTGATCCTCGTCGACACCGGCGGCTTCTACCCGCAGAAGATCGAGGTCGACCCGAAGCTCAAGAACAACATCGATCCGTTCTTTAACATTATGGCGGATCATGCGCGCCTAGCGATCGAAGAGAGCGACCTCGTGCTCTTCGTGGTGGACGTGCGCGAGGGCCTTAGTCCCTTCGACCTCGGCATCCGCGAGTTCATCCGCAAGCAGCAGAAGCCCGTCTGGGTCGTCGTGAATAAGTACGACACCGACAAGCAGTCCGGCGACGAGGTCGACTTCTACCGCCTCGACATCGACGCCGACGACCTCTTGCTCGTCTCCGCGGAACACAACCGCGGGATCAACGACCTGCGCGTGCGGCTCTGGAACTTCGCCGGGAAGTTCGACGGCAAGGACGACCCCGAGATGATTCAAAAGGGTGTGAAGCCCGCGCACGATGTGGTCTCGAACGTCGCCATCATCGGCGCCCCGAACGCCGGAAAGTCCACGCTCCTCAATGCCCTCGTGGGTGCTCAGCGCGCACTGGTGAGCGAGATCGCCGGCACCACAGTGGATCCGATCGAAGGCTACATCGATCTCTACTTCGGCGAAGAAGCGATGGAGCTCAAGACGCAGGAGAACCAGTTCCGAAAGGACGGCGAGGAGCTCTTCGAAGAGATGAAGGCCTACGCGAACCAAGGCGTGATCATCGACGAAGACGACGACGGCATCGACGACCGCGTCTACATCGAGTTCGGAAAAATGGCCCCGGAACTGGGTCTCGTCCCCGACGCCGAGGAAGAGAAGGCCTCGACGTTCGAGAGTGCGGATCCCGTGGCGGACTTCGACCTCTCCGAGTACTTCAACGACGCGGCGATCGAGACGGCCCTGGACGTCGGGACTGCGACGCCCACGGACGTGGAGCTCGAGGAAGCGCGCAAGGGCTCGATCGACGGCTTCCGCTCGATCAAGCTCGTCGACACCGCCGGGATCCGGCGCGCGAAGAAGGTCGAGGGCTTCATCGAAGAGCAATCCGTCTACCGCTCGCTGCGAGCGATCACTGGCAGTGACGTCGTGATCTTCATGGTCGACGCCACTTTGGGGATCACGCACCAGGATCGCCGGCTCTTGGACATCGCCCTCGAGAAGGGGAAGTCGCTCATCATATGTCTGAACAAGATCGATCTTCTGCGCGACATCTTCGCCAATCCGAAGAAAAAGAAGGAGTGGCTCGAGGACCTGAAGTTCAAGATCCCGTGGCTCGGCTTCTGCCAGCTCATCACGATCTCCGCCAAGCAAGAGCGCAACATCGGCTTTCTGAAGAACGCTCTCCGGCAGACGGTCCTCGTGCGCCACCGCAAGGTCTCCACGGGCCAGCTCAACAAGTCCATCGCCACACTCGTCGATCGCCACCCCGTGGTCGTCAACCGCACCGGCGGCACGCGCTTTAAGGTGAAGTACGCCTCGATGGTGAAGTCCTCGCCGCCGACCTTCTTGTTGTTCACCAACAAGAGCCAGGGAATCCCGGAGAACTACCGGCGCTACCTCGTCAACGGTCTGCGCCAGGACTTTAGCCTCCTGAACACGCCGATCCACCTCATCTTCCGCACCTCGAGTGATCTCGAGCGTCGGATGAAGAAGATCCAGGCGAAGAAGACCAAGAAGTAAATTAGGCCCTCTTCGGAGGGCCTTTTTGTTAGTGCATGAACGGAGCGATCCCGCCCGGGGCGTCGATGAGCTCATAGAGCTTCTCGCGCGCGCCGTCGGTGAGGAGTTTGCCGTCGTGGTACAGGCGCACGACGTCGAAGCGGTTGTCGAAGACCTTCCACGCCACCTGATCAGGGCCGATGGTGTAGCGGCCAAGGCTTCGCTCCGTGGGCCAGTCTTCGTCGGTGAAGACGACGTAGGCGAGCTCGGAGCACACGATCTCGCGCTGGGTTTCGACGTCGAAGTTAAAGTCGTAGGGCTTTCCCACCTGCTTCAGCGTTGAGAGGATGAGCTCGCCCGGATCGGCGATGCGCTCGGCGCGAAGGATGAGGAGATCGTCCACGTCCATGAACGCTTCCAGGGAATTCATCGTGACACCTGGGATCCGCAGGGCCTCGACGACGAAGCGCTGCTCTTCGAGCTGCGGCAGGAGCTTCAGGACCAGGGGGTGGGCGATGAGCGGAATGCGCTTGCCCTCGTGCAGGACGGGCCACGAGCCCCATTCCTCCGGCGAGCCGAGC
>JBKHVY010000151.1:0-6147 GCA_046569805.1 Bacteriovoracia bacterium
TCGCCAATGACAAGGCGGCGGCCCTTGGTGCGATCTCTGGCGCGCGCCACATTCAACTCATGGCCGAGCACTACGGCGTGCCGGTCATCGTTCACACCGACCACGCAGCGAAGAAGCTTCTGCCATGGATCGACAATATGCTCGAGGCAGGTGAGGCGCACTACAAGCTCACGAAAGCTCCCTTGTTCTCTTCCCACATGCTCGATCTCTCGGAAGAGCCGCTGCATGAGAACCTCGAGATCTCGGCCAAGTACTTCAAGCGTATGAAAGCGATCGAGACCGGCATCGAGATCGAGCTCGGTGTGACGGGCGGCGAGGAAGACGGTGTTGATAACACTGGCATCGACTCTTCAAAGCTCTACACCCAGCCCTCGGAAGTCGCCGAGTCGTTTTCGGTCCTGCGCGAGATCGGTGCCAACTTCACCATCGCCGCGAGCTTCGGCAACGTGCACGGAGTCTACAAGCCCGGAAACGTGAAACTTACCCCGGTGATTCTCAAGAACTCGCAGGACTTCATCCAGAAGAAGTACAACGCCGCCCCCAACGCCGTCTCCTTCGTGTTCCACGGCGGCTCGGGCTCGACGCGCGAAGAGATCCGAGAAACCATCGAGTACGGTGCGGTGAAGATGAACCTCGATACGGACCTGCAGTGGGCCTTCTGGGACGGCGTGCGCGGGTTCTATAAGTCTAAGGAAGCCTACCTCCAGGGTCAGCTCGGAAACCCCGAGGGCGCCGATGCCCCGAACAAGAAGTACTATGACCCCCGCGTGTGGCTGCGCCACGGAGAAGAGAGCTTCGTCAAGCGCCTCAAGGCGTCCTTCGAAGACTTGAACTGCCTCAACCGCAACGCCTAATTTTCTCCGGGGCCTCCGTTTGGGAGGCCCGTTTCTTTCTAGAAATACCTCTTTAACTCACTTTCAATTTTAGGGACTTCAACTGTCTTAGTGATTATTTTCGCCTTCTTTTGAGTATTTACGTTTGTATGTACAAATATCAAGGAAGGTGCTATGCTCTTTGAGTGGGATGACGGCAATCGTCAGAAGGTGGCTCGGCGAATTCCGATAGAAGTTGTCGAAGCGAGTTTTCGAAGGCCCGTGAAACTTTGGAAGGACCTCATACATTCTCTAGATGAGGAACGTCAGATTCTGATTACCACTGACGCCACTGGTCGCTACCTCTGGGTTTGTTTTACTCTCAGGGGTCTTGTGGTCCGTGTTATCTCTGCAAGGTATATGCATAAGAAAGAATGGAGCCGTTATGTCGAAGTCAAAAAAACGTAGGGTCACATCTCCGATCACCCCGCGCTTGCGGAAGACACTACGGCGCAGAGATCCTCTGGCCGGTGATCTGAGCTTTCTTCTCGATGATAAGCGCAACTGGGTTTCATTGAGCTTTGAGACAAAACCCAAGGATAAGTCCATTACTTTGCGGCTAAGTGAAGATCTGCTGTCTTCGATCAAAGCACAGGCCAAAAAAGCTGGCATTAATTACCAGAAATGGATCCGGGCCTCCTTGGAGGAGGCCCTGAAGGCATCTTAGTCGATGTAGTCTGAGTTCTTGTAGAACTTCACCTTGGGGTTCTTTTCCTGCGCAAGCTTCATGTCCCACTCGGTGCGGACGGCGTAGCACACGCGGTCTTCGCGGTCGTACATGATGAACGAGTTGTAGTTCGAGACGAAGTCACTCTCGTCCTTTGGGTTTTCAAACTTCAACCAGCGCACGCCCTGCCACGGCACACTCTCGTAGGTGGCATCGACGCCGTACTCTTCCATGAGGCGGAACTTCACGACCTCGAACTGGAGCGCACCGACAGCACCCAGCATTTTCTCGTTGGTGGTCTTGCGGATGAAGAGCTGGGTGGCGCCTTCTTCGGAAAGCTGACCCAGACCTTTTTCAAGGTGCTTCGCCTTCATGGGATCCCGGCAGGTCACGCGCATGAAGAGCTCGGGAGCGAAGTTCGGGATACCTGTGTACTTGATCTGCTTCTTGCCGAGCGTAAAGGTGTCACCGATCTGGTACTTACCGTTGTCGTGGAGACCGATGATGTCGCCCGGGTAGGCGTCCTCCACGATCTCGCGGTCCCGCGCCTGGAACATAAGGGGTGTGGCGATGCGCAGTTCTTTGCCGGTGCGCACGTGGAAGATCTTATCGCCGCGAGTGAACTTTCCGGAGCACACGCGCATGAAGGTGATGCGGTCGCGATGCTTGGGGTCCATGTTGGCCTGGATCTTAAAGATAAAGGCCGTGAACTCCGGATCATCCGGTTGCACGGTTATTTTCGTGGCGCCAGAGTCATAGGGAGCGAGCACAGCGTCGCGCGAGCGCGGGGTCGGGGCAATTTGTGTGATGAGGTCGAGCGTCTCTTTCACTCCGAAGTTCTTGAGAGCGGATCCGAAGAAGACCGGGCTCATCTTACCGGCAAGATACAACTCAGAGTCGAAGTCTGCCATGATGGTGGTCATCTCGAGTTCCTCGCGGAACTGCTTCAAGATGCGATCTCCGAGGAAGTCTTTGATGTGAGGAGCGTCGAGGTCCGAGGCGTCGATGATGGTCGGCGCGAAGGGGTCGCGGGCGTCCTTAAACGAAAGGATCGACTTCGTTTTAAAGTCGTAGACGCCGCGGAAGTCTACGCCACTGCCCACGGGCCAAGTCATAGGCACACAGGTGATGCCGAGAATCTTTTCCACGTCGTCAATCAGCTGAAAAGGATCGAGCGCCTCGCGGTCAAACTTGTTCATGAAAGTCACGATGGGAGTGGCGCGCATGCGACAGACTTCCATGAGCTTGATGGTTCGCTCTTCGACCCCCTTGGCGGAGTCAATCATCATGAGAACGGACTCGACCGCCGTGAGCGTGCGGTAGGTGTCCTCGGAGAAGTCCTTGTGGCCCGGGGTATCCAAAAGGTGGAGAGCGCGCTCGTTGTACTCGAAGCTCATGACTGAAGACGTGATCGAGATACCACGCTGTTTTTCTAACTCCATCCAGTCGGATTTTGCGTAGTCACCGCTCTTAGATTTTACCATGCCGGCCTCGCGCACGACGCCGCCGAACCACAGGAGTTTTTCAGTCATCGTCGTCTTACCGGCGTCGGGGTGAGAGATGATGGCGAAGGTGCAGCGGGGAAGTACGGTCATGGCGGTTCCTAACGAAAAAAAATAAGAACTCCCGCCGGCGGCGGGAGTTCGTAAGACTGAGGCTTGCGAGCTAGGCCTTGAGGGCCAACTCTTTTTTATGCGCCTCGACGATCATGGCACACAGATCCCCGGAGGTACTCTGGCGCAGTTTCGCTGCTTCCACGCGATCGGCAAGGATCGCAGGAAGCTTGGCGGTGATCTTCTCGGTCAACACAGGGTTCTTGTTGGCAGCGACTTCGTCCACGCGATCGATCGGTGTGAAGTGTGGCACCGTTTGCAGAACTTCTGGATTCGAGTTCACGAGCTTCAAGATGTTTTCCACCACAGTGGCGAACTGATCGAGCTCGGCCTTGGTAAAGGACTCCGTCGGCTCCACCATGAGACCATACTGCTCCGGGAAAGCCACGGTCGGTGCGTGGAAGCCGAAGTCGAGGAAGAGCTTCCCGATGCGCGCGATCGCTTGCGCCTTCATCACTCCCGCGGCTTCGATCTTCTTGAACGTCTCCGGTGAGAGCGTCAGAATGAACTCGTGCATGCGAGGAGCTGAAACGCTCGCGTCTGGAAGCGTGGGGTAGCTCTGATTGAGTTTCTGATAAAGGTAGCGGGCCGACAAAACGGCGACCGCACTCATGCGGGGCACGCCCGCAGCGCCGAGTGCCTTGATGTAGGTGTAGGCGCGTACCTTGTGGGCGAAGTTGCCCCAGTGGCGATGGAAGGAGCCACAGCTTTTCGGAGCTTTCGTGACTCCGTAGATGCCTTCCGGAGACTTCGTGATTTGAACACCCGGGAGGAAGTCCTTTAGGCGCTCGGAGACCGCGACCATGGCGTCGCCGGGACCGCCCCCGCCGTGAGGGATGGTCCAGGTCTTATGGAGATTGTTGTGAACGGCATCGACGCCGATGGCGTTGAGATTCACAACACCTGCGACGGCGTTCATGTTGGCGCCGTCCATGTAGACGAGGCCTCCGGCCGCGTGCACGAGCTCGGCCATAGCCGCGAAGTTCGTCTCGAAGATCCCTGCGGTGTTGGGGTTCGTGACCATGACCCCCGCCACGCGGCCTGGGTTCTGGTCAAGCACGGCCTTGATCTGCTCGAGGTTCATCTCGCCTGAAGGAAGAGCATCCACGAGTACGATACCGTGCTGGACACCGTCTTTAGTAAATGTGTCGTATCCCGCCATCGTCGCCGTCGCAGGGTTCGTGCCGTGAGCGGAGCGTGGGATGATGATGATGTCACGCTGATCCCCTTCGCCGCGCGAGCGATGGTAGGCCTGGAACATCTTGATGCCGACGAGCTCGCCTTGGGCTCCCGCGACCGGTTGGGTGGTCACAGCAGCGAGGCCCGTGATCGCCTTAAACTGCTCTTGGATCTCCCACAGAATTTCCAGATTACCCTGAGCATCTTCCAGGGGAGCTTGTGGGTGGAGATCCGTGAAGCCCGGAAGGCCCGCGGCGTAGTCGTTGATGTGCGGATTGTACTTCATGGTGCACGAGCCGAGCGGGTAGATACCGTCATCCGGGCTCAAGTTCTGCTGGCCCAGGCGCTGGTAGTAGGACACGACGTCCTGGCGCGAAAGCTTAGGAATCTCGGGAGAGTTCGTTCGAAGAAGTGTCGCAGGCACCTTCATGAGCTCAACTCCAGCACCGCTTTGTCCAAACTGCGCATGGAATACATCGATCAATGCCTGGATGTCTTTTTCCGATTGGAGATCAGTGACCGCGAGAAGCAGCAGGTTTTCGTTCAGCGCCTTGAAGCGCGAACTCACATCGACTCCGGCGTGGAGGCCCTTTTCGCGGGCGATCTTCAAGAACTCTTGTGTCTTGATGGGAAGCTTGAGCGTTACTTCGTTCCACACCGGAGTGTGTGGGAAGCGCACTTCCACGCCCGCACCCTTGGTGACTTCTTTGACGATTTTGCGAATGCCCTGCATGCCGGCGAGCGCTGAGGCGGTGAAGCCTTCGTCACCTCGAGCGAGCATGCACGCGCCGGCGAGGCTCGAGATGAAGCTCTGGTTGGAGCAGATGTTCGACGTCGCCTTCTCGCGGCGGATGTGCTGCTCGCGGGTCGAGAGCACGAGGGCCTTGCACTCGCGGCCCTTGGAGTCGAGGGCCTTGCCGACGTAGCGGCCGGCGGTCGAACGGATGGAGTTTTTGTCTTCGTCGTTGTAGCGGATGGCAAAAATACCGAGGCCCGGGCCTCCGAAGTTCGCGGCGAGGGCCAGGTGCTGGCCTTCGGCGACGAGCATGTGCGCACCTTTCTTTCCGAAGGCGACTGGCGGCTTGAGGCCTTTCGCGGCCAGCAGCATCGGATCGACGATAGCGATCGACTTGATGTTCCTCTCCCAGCACAGGTCTGTGAGCGCATCCACGTCTTCCAGGTTTCCGAGGGTGTTGAGCTGTGGGTAGGCGATGCCAGCGATGTCGCTGCGGCCTTCGAGCATTTTCTTGAGGGCCTCAAGGTTGGTCTGGCCTGTTTTCGCATCGAGAGGAATACGCTCGATCTTGAGCGATGTTTCCTTCGCCTGAGTGTCGAGGACCTCGAGGTCGCCCGGATAGATGGCTTCGCTCACTAAGACAGTGGCTGTGTTCTTCACCAAGCGCTGGGCACAGAGCATGGCCTCGAAGAGACAGGTCGAGCGGTCGTAGAGAGAAGCGTTGACGGCTTCGAAGCCCGTTAGCTGACCGATCAATGATTGGTAAATCCACAGCGTCTGGAGTGTGCCCTGAGAGCGCTCAGGCTGGTAGGGTGTGTAGGCGGTGGTGAGGCCTCGGATGCTACAGATGTCGCCGACGATGTCGAGCGCCTTGTAGTTCGGGAGTCCGTCGCTGATGAAGCTCGGCTTGGGTTTATTCTTCTGGGCCATGGCGTTCACGTGCGAGACGAGGTCCTGGTAGGCGAGGGGCTTCGGAAGATTCAGCGGGCCCTTGAAGAGGTGCTCCGGCCGGATGTGGGCGTAGAGGTCCTCGAGCTTAGCGAGGCCCAGCTCCTTGAGCATCGCCGCGATGTCCGCCTC